>JAZUCP010000250.1:0-2043 GCA_045639165.1 Acetatifactor sp.
GGCTATAAGCCAATGATTTATTTTAACATGGAGATGGCAGCGTTGATGTTGGATCTGAATGAACTGGAAGAATATGATAAATGGTTTGCCTACTACAACAAGGATATTTATTATCCATATGATTTTAAAGTGTGGCAGTATAGTGATAAAGGACGTGTCGCCGGGATTGAAGGCGATGTGGACCTGAATATTTCCTTTGAGAAGATTTGGGAATAAAGAAAAAGCGGCGGTGAAATGGCAAAATGCCTGTTGACCGCCGATTTGTTTGTATACAGGTGAAAAAATGTAAGTATATTATAAAGCTAAACGGGACAAACTAAACCTCGATAAAGATATGAGCTTTTAATTGCCCAGGAAAGGTCCTTTATGCCCCGACAGATTTTATACATGAAATGCGATGCCAATGTGGAAGTAAACATAGAGGATGTCTTCTTGAAGGATGTTGCGTCTTTGCAGTGTGCAGATGAGCATATCCTGGCAAAGTGCAGGTCAATTAAGGTGTGGCATTTCGCGGTGGATGCTGCCGGAAGCGGAAAACAAAACAATCAACGGGTGGTGGTCAGTGCACTGAAGCTGGTCAGTCTGGTGGAGCAGACCTGTCCCGGGGTGCAGGTAGAGATCCTTGGAGAGACGGATGTGGTGTTGGAATATACAACCCAGAAGAAAAAAGGAATTGGACAGTTACTGAAGATCGTCGTGGTGTGTCTGGTCTGTTTTTTTGGCACAGCCTTTACCATTATGGCTTATCATAATGATGTGGGAATCAGAGATGTCTTTTCCGAGGTCTATGAGATCATTGCCCGGCGGGAGGTACAGGGGATCAATCCTCTGGAGGTGTCCTATTCCGTGGGGCTGGCAGCAGGTATCCTGATATTCTTTAACCACATAGGTAATCTGAAACTGACCTCCGATCCCACACCGATTGAAGTTTCTATGAAAAATTATGAGCAGGATGTGAATAAGACACTGGTTGAGGTGGCACAGCGCAAAGGGGAGGAGAAGGATGTTTAGAGAAATATTTCTTGCCTTTGTGGGAGGAAGTTTCGGTTTGCTGTCGGCAGCCGGGGTGTTTACTGTGTTCAGCACGGTGGGGCTGGTGCCTCGGTTTGCGGGGAAGACCCATTCTGCAAAAGAGATCTTTTTATACGAGAATATGATCGTGTTGGGAACCATTATCGGATGCCTGATGAGCCTATGGCCGGATACCTGGAAGCGAACACTGGGCAGGCTGGAAGCGGTTGTGGCGACTGCGGGATTCTGGAATGAAGTGCATCTTTTAGTGCTGATCATTATCGGTTTGTTCAGCGGCATGTTCGTGGGATGCTTAGCTCTTTCCATTGCGGAGATGTTGGACAGTATCCCCATCTTTACCCGAAGAGTTTCTTTTCGGAAAGGAATCGGACTGGCAATCTGCAGTGTGGCTGCAGGCAAATTCTGCGGTGCATTGTTTTATTTTATACATGATTTGGACAGAGTCTTATAAGGAGGTTTGTGATGGCTGATAATATGCAGAATATTACCAATCGAGAAAAGCAGGAGTATGCAAACTATATCAAACAGATTACACCTACCCATAGCCTGCCGCTGCAAATGTTAAAGGCATTTTTGGTGGGGGGATTGATCTGCCTGTTGGGGCAGATCATACTTGGCATCGGCAGTAATTATTTCCAACTGGATAAGGAAACGGCGGGAAGCTGGTGCTCTATGATTCTAGTGTTTCTTTCGGCTCTGTTAACGGGTTTGAACATTTACCCTAAAATCGTAAAATGGGGCGGTGCCGGAGCGCTGGTTCCCATTACCGGTTTTGCCAATTCTGTGGCGGCTCCGGCCATTGAATATCAAGCAGATGAGTGTGATATAATAGGACTCAGTCAGAAACCTAAGCGCTTAAGGATGAGTATGACGATTTAGTCTAAATACTTTCAGAAGGAGGAATATTGTATCGCATTTCAAGCAGTCTAACAGAATAATTGCCACATAGTTATAAAGCATCCAGTAGAGATTTGCCACACTACTGGATGCTTTTTCTGGCTACAGGATTAT
>JAZUCP010000251.1:0-2060 GCA_045639165.1 Acetatifactor sp.
CAATTTACTGTTTATATGTGCATCACAAAGTTCCACCTGCTGAAGAAACGCCTTTGCATCGCTCAAATTATCACCATCCCTTCTATTTCAATAATCTTTCTACCAGCATGACTGCTGCTGGATAAGGTAGTGCTAACAACACCCATATAGGGCTATCAGATACAGCAAATACCACCCCTGTAAACAGCCCTAAAACGGCAACCAGCATAATAATCATAGCAGCAATGTTCAGAAATATTTTTTCATTGTCATTCCTCCTTCTTTTCCCCCCTTTTCTGTTGTAATTACGAATTATTTGTAAACATTAGCGTTTTTTGTGTCACATTTTGATTTTTCAAGTGTTAATAAAGGGGGGCTATTTGCTTCCGGTACATTTTCCAGTAACATAACGGCAGCTTTGGTTCCACACACACCAAGAATGTTGTAAAGGCTCTTGATTGCTGATATAGCATCATCCAGGTATATTACTTTTTTCATTCCTCAATGCCTCCACACAATCGCATAAATCCATTTTCCTTCTTAGCTTGAATCTGCTTGATGACGTCCTGCAAAGGCAGTGCCACCTGTTGTCTGGTCTTTTCCTGGACTGATAAAGATTCATAAATCATTCTGAAGTTTGCCCTTTCAGTTGCAATATTTTCTGAAAGGCAAATGTTTCTGAATCCAGTTCTTTCAGCAGCAGTTCTGGTCATCGGATCCAGACTATCTAGGGCTTTCCCTTGGTTGTATAGGCCATACCTTCTGACCGCTGTCAATGTTTCTTCCCAGGCTTCTCCCCAATCTTTGATGCTGCCATGTTGAACAGTTGCAGCTTGTTCCCTAATGTCTGCAATGGATGGTGACCATTTGTTGGTTGCCACCCATTGTCGTAGGGATGCTTCAGCAATAGGAAAAGGGATGTCTTGTAATTCCCTATACCACAGTTCCATTGCCTGTTGGTTAGGAAGTAATGCTTCCCTGGGATAATATGTCCGAAGGGCTGAAGCAAACAGCCCAAATTCTTTTTTGTCCATTCGCATTACCGCCTTCTTAACATGGACTTAATCATGTGATTATCAAGTTCCATTTCTATTTTTCTTTTTTTTCTTATTTCTTCACGCAGCTTGTCATGTACTGCCTTTTCTTCCAAGTATCTTTCACAAGTACCATGACAGCCCACAATTCGATCTTCACAGTTATGGCAACATTTAATCAGTATTAATCACCTGCCCATTCAGCCGCCATTTTATAAAACTCATCAAGTTCTTCGGCTTTGGTTTGTTTATGATAGATTGGTTGTTTCGCAGACTGTTTCCTAACCTTTGCATTCAGATAGGATTCAAATTTGGTTCCAAACAAGGTTTCCGGCCTTAAATACTGCTCATATTCAGTGCCAATCCATTCATCAGCCTTTTTGTCAATAACAGTCTTAAAGTCTTCAAGTGAAAATCCTTCTTCAAGTCTTGCATGTATGCAGGACTTTGTTTTTTTAGAAGATGCACGATAATTTGTTCCTGCTCGCTGGTTGAGATATGTAACAATAGAAATATATATTTCTTTATCTTCTTCTTTTTCTTTATCTATATCTTTATCTGCTTCGCTAACATTAGTTTTACTGTTAGTTTTACAATCAGTTTTACCAGTTAGAAGTTTCTGCTTTTCCCGGTATTCCTTCATGTAATTCCGCATATATTCTTTTTTGGATTCGAGCTGATCCAGGTTCTGATGTTTGCCCCAATTTGGGATGGTGATGACACCATCAATGATTTCCACCATCCCAAAGCTTTCAAAGGTCTGAAGAGCAAGCTGTACCGTGGTTTCTTTCATTCTGAAGATGGTTGCCAGCATCTTGTCAGTATAGGCAATCTGATTATTCATCATGAAAACACCACTGTTATTCTGTTTTCCTGCCAGACAAAGCAGTTTGAACCACACCACAATGATTGAATAGGCATCTGGCAAACTTTCAATCAGCAGAATCTTTTCATCATCGAAAATGTCTGTAGTGATTTTGATCCACTTCACATCTGCCATCAGGCGTCCACCGCCATTTCACTTTCTGTGTTGTCCTGACGATACCA
>JAZUCP010000252.1:0-4663 GCA_045639165.1 Acetatifactor sp.
AGCATTTCTCGCTTATCTCCTTGCACCGCTCCCGTCCACTGAAACAATGCTGACAGAAATAAGCTACCGGATACAAGAATAACTACAGTCTCTGATAAAATTTTTATCCAAAACAACCGCGTCTTTTTCCCCAATATTACAACTAACAAAATTCCCACAGACATGGCCAAAAGTGCGTAGATCCCATTATTTCGAAACAATATCACAAGTACACCCAAGACCATATATCCGGCATCCATCCAACGAAATTGAAGTTTTTTTCCTTTTTCCTCCAGGAGTCGGCATAACACAATCACAAAAAGAAGGATAAACGCAGTAAATAAAGTATCCTTCGTTGCAGAGATACTCAGATATATATTAGAGGGCATAAAACAGGCAAGAAGTTGAAGACCAATCAACCAAATTGGACGTATCTGATATCTTCTTAAAAAGACGATACCTAAAGCCATAGCCGCTGCCAAGATGCTCATTTGAAAAAGAACATATACAGCTAATCCCAAGGTTCCATTACCCAACCAAGCTCCCAAACGAATAAAACTACTCATTAAAAGGGTATGTGCCAAAGGGTGATGCGCATTGTAACTATTCCTTGTTACCTGTCCCAACTGAATACCGAAATCATAGGCATTAATTCCCGGATAATAGGCCAAAAAACCGGGCAGCCAACTGAGCATGGTACAGCCCCAGGAAATTCCAAAAAGTTTTTTCGGTCCGGGAAGATTATATGTATTCTTCCTCTCTGATTTGATCCATTTTTCTTCAACTTTAAATAATATAGTGCACAAAAGCACGCCAAGCAAAGTTCCCGCAACAATGCTGATCAGAATTAATTTTATTATCCAGTTCATATTCCACAGAATATTTCCTTCCATTGCCAGAACATATTCCGCGTAACAAAAGAATACAAATAAAATTCCTATTATAATATATAAAAAATAGCTTGTTTTTCTTTTCATTTCACTTCACTCCATTAAATTTATTCTCGCATAATTCCTAGTGTTTGTCAATTAAGTATAGACTGAAGAAATGGATTATGATATGCTCAAAGTAGTTAAATTTCAGGAGAGATTACACATGAAGAAACTCAGCATAGGATTATATCATTTTTCTTTACAATTTATCAAAATATTTACCCTTCTGTTGGCCCTTCTTTTCTTTTTTTCAGGATTTTTCCTGACCTGTTATGCAGAAGAGTCTCAGATTGTATTGACAAAATTCGACAATATACTTTGGAACATCTGTGGTCTGGTTTTGTTTACTGTAATCATGTATTTGCTTTGTAAATGGGTTCAGAAATCCCCTGCAAAACGCAAGCGTATCCTCCTTTGTATGGTCATGATGTGGTACCTTTTTGGAGGTAGTATATTAATCTTGTTCAGCAAGACCGTTCCCTCCGGCGATCCCATGGTGGTATACTCCTGTGCAGAGTCCCTGGCCTTAGGTAATACCGGCGTGATTCACCCCACAGACTCCTACTTATCCTATTATCCTCAGCAGATGGGACTCGTGGGGTATTATGAATTGCTGATCCGATTCTGGAATCTGTTGCCCATCGATCAGCATGCTTACCATTTTATCAAATGTGTAAATGTATTTTTAGCAATTGTAACTATTTACTTCCAATACAAAAGTGTACATATTTTATTTGAAAACGATACTGTGGACACGATTTATCTGTCCTTCACCTTTCTGCATCTGCCCCTTCTGCTCTATACTTCATATGTATACGGGGAAGTACCTTCCTTTGCCTTTTTCAGCATCGGACTTTGGGCCTTGCTGCAGATACTTCGTACAAAAGATCACCACAAAAAGACTGTACTATACACATTGGCCAGTATAGCCGCCTTTACCATTGCCGTAGCACTTCGCAAAAACACACTGGTTTTAATGATTGCAGTGGTGATCGTAACCCTTTTGGAAGCCCTTCGCCGACTTTCTCCCAAGCTGTTTTTACTTGCAATTACTTATTCTTTAGGAGCGCTTTTGATCCTGCCGGGAATTACCAGGTACTATGAACATCGTGCAGACAATTACCTTCGCACCGGAGTTACTGCTATGTCCTATTTTGCAATGGGTATGCAGGAAGGTGGTCGTGCCCCCGGTTGGTATAATGGGTTTAATTTCTACACCTACGAGGACACTGGCATGGATACAGTGCTGACCAATGAGATCAGCCGCCAAGCCATCTCCCAGCGTATTCAGGAATTTAAAGAAAATCCACTCTATGCGGGCCGCTTTTACGCGAAGAAATACCTGTCCCAATGGGTGGATGGAACCTATGCTTCCATTCAGGCTACTTTGGCTGTTTTTGGTGGCCGCAGGCCTTTCTTTGAAGAATTATATTACGGAAAATACACCGGAATTTTCAACGCCTACTGTGATTTATTACAAAATCAGATTTATTTGCGCTTGCTTATCTTTGCAGCAATTTTTGAAAAAAAGAAGACCTCTGCCATCAGGCATGGTCTATACTTGTATTTGCCAATGATCGGATCCATCGGCGGATTATTATTTCACATGCTTTGGGAGGCCAACGCACGATATATTTTCCCCTACGGTTTACTCCTGCTGCCCTATGCAGCTTACGGAATCATGGAGCTGACAACATTATATTCCTCAAAGAAAACGGATACGTTTTCGTGCACCCGTTAGAAACGCAGGCCGCCCGGCACACCACCCCAAAAAGAAGCAACGGATCATTCTTCCGTTGCTTCATTCATTCGATATCCTACTCCCAGCTCATTGTAAATATAATTGCTCTCGCCCGGTTTTTCACCCAATTTCTTTCGAATATTGGCCATATTTACCTGTAGCTTTTTTACACTTCCTGGATCCGAATATCCCCATATTTTTTTAATAATCTCCGTATATGTCAAAACTCTGCCGGCATGAAGAGATAATAACTCTACGATATTGTACTCCGTCTGAGTCAGCTTGATCTCCTCATTTCCTATCTTAATCCTGCGACTGTCATACTCGATGGTCAAATCCTTGGTCTTAAAGATGTTTTTCATCCGCGCACCACTTCCCTGTCTTCCTCTACTGTCCCGCAGTGCAGCACGGACTCTTGCCAGAAGCTCGCCGGTACCGAATGGTTTTGTCACATAATCATTAGCACCCAAATCCAGCGCATCTATCTTATCGTGTTCCCCTGTTCTGGCTGAAAGAACAATAATGGGGGTATCCGTAGTCTCTCTCACAAGCTTAATCAGATCCATTCCGTCAATATCCGGCAACCCAAGATCCAATACAATCAGATCCGGGAAATGAGACAGAAACATCAATTTTCCATTACTACCGTTTCGTGCACTAAAAACCTGATATCCATTGGTTTCCAATATGGTCCTTACAAAATTGCAGATATTCACATCATCTTCCACTATAAGAATTTTGAATTTACTGCTCATGATTCAATTCCTCCATCTTTAGTGTAAAGTGGAAAATACATCCTCCGGTTTTTCGATTTTCCACACTGACAGTTCCTTCGTGGGCTTTTATAATGGAAGCACATACAGACAACCCAATTCCCATACTGCTCTTTTGATTGTCAGCCGGCGCATCCTTTTTTTCAAAATACCCGGTAAAAATACTTGCCATTCTTTCTCTAGAAATGCCGCATCCATCATCGATAATTTCGAAAACAGCCTTATCTCCAACCACAAATACCCTCAATATCAACTCTGTCATACCCACTGCATGCTGCACTGCATTTTCCAGCATATTTACAATTACCTGCTCAATCAATACCGCATCCATGGGTATAATTACAAAGTCCTCCGGAATATTTACCAGAATATTCTGTTTTGGATATCTCTTTCGAAAGCGAATCAATACGGAATCGATCAATTCCTCCAAAACAGTGGGAGTTTTAATCAGCTTTACACCTGCAGAATCAATTTTTGTTACGGAAAGAAGATTCTCTACCATGCCCATGAGCCATTGTGCATCTTCTTTTATGCCTCCCACCAACTGTAGCAACTGCTCCTCATTCAGATCATGATACTGATCCATAATCAGAGAACTGGACCCGTAAATAGTTGTCAATGGTGTTCTTAAATCATGGGAAACTGCTCGAAGAAGATTGGCTCGCATTTTTTCTTTGGCACTTTCCGCTTCAATTTTTTGCTGTTTCTGTATTCTACTGGAAAGAGCACTGGCAGTAATGGTGATGATCAGCATAATAACTGCAGATACCATATTCTCAGGAATACTGAAATTAAAGGCAAAATAAGGCCATGCAAAAGCAAAATTTACTGCCAGTACACTGACAAAGGAAGCAACAATACCATATACATAACCATCTGTGAGCAATGAAATCAAAAATACCGCAAGGGCAAACATAGTTGGTATGGACGATGTGGCATCAAATACTGTCTCAATAGCCAGACTTACGGAGAAGAAAACAGCGATTATAATCACTGACAATAATGTGTTTTGCAAAATATTTTTTTGTTTCATAATTAATTTCATAGATTTCCTCCAAAAAGGCACATGACAAGTATATCATGCGTCCAGTTAAGAATCGGCTAAGAATTTTTCCTTTCGGTTAAGAACGCGATTAAGCTGTTGTAAACCCTTTCACAGCCCAACGCATCTTGGTAGATTTTGCCCGCGGATTTCTCACACATTCCTCTGCGGAAGGACGAACCACATCCTTGGAAAC
>JAZUCP010000253.1:0-5240 GCA_045639165.1 Acetatifactor sp.
TTCCAAGTTAAATACTTTGGTGAAAGAAGTAACCGACAATATGGAAAGCTTCGAGCTGGGTATTGCAGTTCAGAAGGTATATGACTTTATCTGGGATGAGTTCTGCGACTGGTATATCGAAATGGTTAAGCCTCGTCTGTACAATTCTGACGATGCTGCAAGCCAGAACGCCGCACTTTGGACGTTAAAGAATGTTCTTTTGGATGCACTGAAGCTGTTACACCCATATATGCCGTTTATCACAGAAGAAATCTTCTGTACACTGCAGTCTGAAGAAGAATCCATTATGATCAGCCAGTGGCCTGTATATGCTGAAGAGAGAAACTTCGCAAAGGAAGAAAAGGATATCGAGATCATCAAGGAAGCTGTTCGAGGTGTTCGTAACATCCGTACAGAGATGAATGTTGCTCCCAGTCGTAAGGCAATGTGCTATGTAGTAAGTGAAAGTGAAGATATCAGAAAGACCTTCGAAGAAGGTAAACTGTTCTTTGCATCTTTGGCATATGCCAATGAAGTGGCAGTTCAGGCGGATAAGACCGGTATTGCACAGGATGCGGTATCCGTAGTGATCGCAGGAGCAACCATCTACATTCCATTTGCGGAGTTGGTAGATATTGCACAGGAAATTGAGCGTCTCCAGAAAGAAGAAAAGCGTCTGGAAGGTGAATTGAAGCGTGTAAACGGTATGCTTGCAAATGAAAAATTCATATCGAAAGCACCTGCTGCTAAGATTGAAGAAGAAAAAGCTAAGCTTGCAAAATATACACAGATGATGGAGCAGGTAAAAGAAAGACTTGCACAGTTACAGTAATAAACGGAGCTGTATGTAAAATAAAGATGAAAAATGGTTAGCTCTTAGGAATGGGAGCTATCCATTTTTCACTGTATATCACAAGGTGTCGAAAAGTTTCGATATTTTCTTGAAAATTAAGAATAAAATCATTGATTTTTCTGTATGTTATCGGTATGATTAATATGTTAGGCTAGAACAATAGGCTGCAGATTTCTGCACTTGATGGATAGATAAAAGGAGTACGAAGCAAGATGATCAATTTCGAAGAAGAATTAAAGAAATTTCATCCATGTTTAGAGGTTGAAGATGTTGAAGATGCGATTTACAATCAGGATCTGACAGATATGGCGGATCTGCTTGTGAAGATGGTGAAGGAAGCGAAAGAATCAGAAGAAGAATAAGCAGACAGCGGCAAGGAGGAAGTTATGTTTTGTTATAGTTGTGGATGCCGTTTGTCCGAACATGATTTTTGTACGTCCTGTGGTGTAGATGTGGCGCGCTACAAAAAGATCATGTATGTAGCAAATATGTATTACAATGACGGTCTGGAAAAAGCCAAGGTAAGAGACCTTACCGGAGCCATTACCAGTCTGAGACAATGTTTGAAATTTAATAAGAATCATATAGAAGCCAGAAATCTTCTGGGACTCATTTATTTTGAGATGGGTGAGGTGGTAGCCGCGCTCAGCGAGTGGGTTATCAGTAAGAACTTAAAACCTGAGAAAAATATAGCAGACGATTATATCAATACCATTCAGTCTAGTGCGGGCAGACTGGATTCCATGAATCAGACCATTAAGAAATATAATCAGGCATTATATTACTGTCAGCAGGACAGTAAGGATCTGGCGATTATCCAGTTAAAAAAGGTGCTGTCCATGAATACAAAATTTGTGAGAGCACATCAATTGCTGGCCCTTTTATATATTGACAGTGAGCAGTGGGAAAGAGCAAGAAGAGAACTGGTAAAATGTCTGGATATTGACCGGAATAATACCCAGTCGCTCAGCTACTTAAAAGAAGTGGAAAAGATGCTTGCGCCGGATGAAACGGGACGCACTTCCAAGAGAAAATCAGAGGATTCGGTTCGTTATCAGAGTGACAATGAGATCATTATCCAGCCCATGGGCGTAAATGAACCTAAGAGAGGTGGCGTAAGCTCCTTATTTAATATTGGTCTTGGTATTTTGATCGGTGCGGCAGCAGTGTATTTCCTGGTAGTGCCTGCGGTTAAGACCAATGTGCAGAGCAAGACCCAGCAGGAGATCGCTCAGATCGGTAATCAGATCGATGAGAAGAACAATACCATCACTGCCCTGGAGAATACCAACAAGGATCTTAAGGCAGAGAATGATCAGTTGAAATCTGAGCTGCAAAATTACGTGGGAACAGACGGTACTTTGGAAAGTATGGACAATCTGTTGGCGGCAGCGGCGACATATATGACGGACAAGGATGTGGAGAAGACTGTTGAGATTCTGGAACAGATCCAGGAAACGGTGGTTTTGGAGGAAACATCGGAGAGCTTCCAGAAGCTGTATGCTGCATTGGTAGCAGAGGTAGGCACTCAGGTAGCACAAAAAAGCTATACTCAGGGATATGAATACTATCAGGCACAGAAGTATGAGGATGCTGCAGTCAATCTGCAGAGAGCCGTAGATTTTGATCCTTCCATGAGTGATGCATGGTATTATCTGGGAAGAGCATATCATCTTACTAAGGAAAAAGAAAAAGCAATCAAATGCTACGAAAAATTCATTGAAATGCGACCCAACACAGAAAGAGCGGGGAACGCAAAAAGGTACATTACAGAATTAAATTCATAAAGAATTAATGCACAAAAGAAAAGGGCGCATAGGAAACTATGCGTCCTTTGAGTTTTTTTGATATCAAATAAAATGCAGGAAAGAGGTATAGAATGGAAGATTTTCAGATTATTGACAAATGTTTGATGGTGAAACTGCCGGAGGAGATCGATCATTACCGGTCATCTTACATATGCGAGAAAGCGGATGATTTTATTATCAATCAGGATGTGGATCATGTAGTATTTGATTTTGAGAACACGAGATTTATGGATTCCTCGGGGATTGGCATCATTATGGGGCGGTATAAAAAAATAGCCTGTTTTGGAGGCAAGGTATATATCCTCCATCCGGATCGTCAGATCAAGAGAGTGTTAAAACTGTCCGGTGTCAGCAAACTGGTTGAGATTGTAGAATAGGAGAAGATAAGATGAAAAATGAAATGAGACTTGAATTTGATGCCATATCCGTAAATGAAGGCTTTGCCAGAATTGCTGTAGCAGCTTTTGTGGCTCCCCTGAATCCCACTTTGGAGGAACTGGCGGATATTAAAACTGCCGTATCGGAGGCGGTGACCAATTCCATTATCCATGGATATGAAAATCTCTACGGCTATGGAAAATATGCGGATGTGCAACCCATGAGTGTGCAGACCAATCCGGGAAAAGTGTTTATACGCTGCTGTCTGGAGGAGGATCTGCTCTTAATTGAAGTAAAAGACAAAGGAAAGGGAATCGAGGATGTGGAGCAGGCTATGATTCCTCTGTTTACCACAAAGCCGGAATACAACAGATCGGGAATGGGCTTTGCATTTATGGAGTCCTTTATGGATGATCTGGAGGTGATCAGTGAACCGGGTAAGGGAACGGTGGTAAGGATGATTAAGAAGGTGGATGCAGGTGCATGGATTCCGGCATGTCAGGTGTAGCTCATGGAGGATGTGTCTGCATTGATTGCCAGGTCACAAGAAGGAGATAAAGCAGCCAGAGAGAAGCTGATCGAAAGCAATCTTGGGCTGGTACATGCAGTAGTAAGAAGGTTTCTGGGTAGAGGTCTGGACATGGAGGATTTGTTTCAGATTGGAGCTATAGGACTGATCAAGGCCATTGATAAATTTGATCTGTCCTATGATGTGAAGTTTTCCACTTATGCAGTGCCCTTGATCACCGGAGAGATCAAACGATTTTTGCGGGATGATGGTCCAGTGAAGGTATCCAGAGTCGTTAAGGAAAATCGTTGGAAGATACATAGAGCAACGGCCCACTTACAGAATGTACTGGGCAGGGATCCTACCATTCAGGAGCTTGCAGGGGAGGCAGAGCTGTCCGTGGAAGAGGTGATCATCGCCCAGGAAAGTGGCCAGACGGTGGAATCCATTTACGCTGCCGTCTATCAGTCTGATGGCAGTGATATGTACTTGATCGATAAAATGGCGGAAAGAAAGCCGGATATCGGAGAAGAGGTGGTGGATCAAATCTTGCTCAAGCAGCTTTTAAATGAATTGGAAGCAAATGAAAGAAAGTTGATTTACCTGCGATTTTTTCAAAATAAAAAGCAGGTAGAGGTGGCGCAGATCATGGGAATCACTCAGGTGCAGGTCAGCCGTCTGGAGAAAAAAATACTTCTTTCCATGCGCAAAAAAGCACAGTTAACGGAATGTTAAGATTTTATAAAATTCGATAAATTTCTTTCCATACGCCCAAATTTCGTATATAGTATTAAGTGATGGGACATGTGCTCATAAAGCGAAAACATAAGGGGACAAGGAGGAAGGATATGGCCATATTGGACAGAGAAGATTACATGATAGGTGACAGTGTACAAGCAAAAAGAAGAATGCAGATTGTCAAAAAGAACAGAATGACGTCGGCAGTATCCATCCTTGTCTGCGTGGTTGCATTTTTGGTAGTTGTGGCAGGATGCGTGGCATTGTATCTTTGGGTGGACGACGGAAAGCAAAAAGATGCAATGGCGAATCAGGAAACCATGGGTACTCCTGTAATGTACACCCAGGAGGAGATGGAAGCCAAGGCTGCGATTCTGGCGGCGGAGGAAAAGCAGAAGCTTTTGGATCAGTTGGCGGAAGGATTAAACAGCGGAAGCACCATGGTACAGACCCTGCGTCCTTTGTATGAGAATGAAATCGTGGTGGTAAGCAGTGGGAAGTTTCACTTTGTACCCATTTCAGATACATTGAAAAAGAACGCATATCGTACGGAGAATATCATTATTTCCGGCGATGAGATCGCCTATGGGGAGAACGGACAGCAGATCTCCCACAAAGGAATTGATGTATCCAAATACAATGGTGCCATTGACTGGAGCAAGGTGGCAGCCGATGGTGTGGAATTTGCTTTTATCCGTGTAGGGATTCGCGGGTATGGTGCAGAAGGACGTCTGGTAGCAGATGAAGGATTCGAGGATAATATCAAAAATGCATTGTCCAATGGAATCAAAGTAGGCGTTTACTTCTTTACTCAGGCGACGACAGAAGAGGAAGCCAGAGAAGAAGCTTCATTCGTGACAGAGCTTATTGCACCTTATAAGATCCAGTGTCCGGTAGTTGTGGATGTGGAAAAGATCGACGACAGTGAAGCACGTATGAATAAGATCAGTGCGGCAGATCGTACAAAGATGGTCAA
>JAZUCP010000254.1:0-6183 GCA_045639165.1 Acetatifactor sp.
TGGAATAAATCAGTGCCGCTATAATACCCAAAAACCACATGCATGCAAAGATACTGATAAGTACAAAATTAGGAATTACAATTTTCAGTATATTTTTTGATGTATTGGCTTTTAAATCAATGGTGCCTAAATATCTGTAAAGTTTTTTAAAGGGCTGCAGAAGCCATTTAACAATGCGGACAAGCAAAAAACGGTTCTTGATATAAAAAATGGGTCTGCATAAAAATTGTCTAATGGCAGAAAAGATAATATATTCCATCCAGAATAAAATTGTCCATCCAATAAAGTTTAGTACAAGAGCGGTATTATAGATGGTTCCAAGTTTTAATTCATACCCCAAAAGCTCAGGAGTACCATTTGCCTTAATGTATTGACCAATTTCATAGGTGTTGGTCATGGCCATGATCTGCATCATTCCAACAGTGCCTATGCCACAAGCAACACCCAAGGCGATCACTGTTTCAATATGGATGCTGAAGATTCTCTCCCAGCCGGTATGCAGGAATTTGATAAATGGAAGCAGCAAAGCAAATAATGCTACCAGTAAAGCAATCCCGGCTATAATTACCGCTACACCGGTTTCTAAATAAAGAGTCTGAGAACCATATGTATGAGTCAGATCAAAATCCTGGTGATAGATAAATTCACTGTTTTCATTTATTAGGAAAACGGAACTGAAATTCTTCGGAATCACCTCATAAAGCTTTTCTTCATCCCCCATATATTCTGCATTTCTGTTATATTGCTCCATAGACATCTTGGCTACCTTGTAGGCACTGTCATCATTATACCTTACATGCTCACCAGTAAATTTGAGATCTGCTACAAAGAGCTTTCCATAAGCATCATATTCCAGTACCAGATATGCTTTTATACCGGCCTTTTCCATTTTGGCAAGATCTTCTTTGCTCAACTCTCCGCTAATTAAAGGCATTAAATCCGGATTACTTCCCATTGCAAGGTTTTCTCTTCCTTCTCCGTCACGATACAAAGCCAGATATTCACAATCGGAAGTAAGTTTATGATAATCAGCGTCCCATCCATAGGTATCCAACACCTTAAATTCTACAGCAAAACCTTCTGTTTCCTGCAGCAGTAATCCATACATATAGTAAGAAGATTCTACGGCGTAATTTACCATATCCCGCTTTATGGTCCATTCTGTAAAACTCTGCCGTTCTTCGTCATATAGTTCTTCGTATCTTGACCTGAGTTTATGCATTGCAAGATCCATTTGCGGATATAAAGCAGTAACCAAATATGCTGCCCCTAAAATAATAATACTGATAATAAAAGTTGCTAATTTATGAGTTCTTTTCAAATTTGTATCCAACGCCCCACACCACCTTTAAATATTTTGGTTCCTTCGGGTTATATTCTATTTTCTCCCGAATGTTTCGTACATGTACCATAACCGTATCTGTATTGATCGCTCTTTCCTGCCATACTCTTTCGTATATCTCTTCTGCCGAAAATACCCTGCCCGGATGACGCATCAATAAGGAAAGAATTCGGAATTCTATCGGTGTCACTTTAACAAATTCTCCATCCACCTTTAATTCCTTGGTATCTTCATTCAATTCGATACCACCGATACAATGAATATTTGCATTATCAGCATCCGGATTTTGCTGTAGCATATTCAAATATCTTTTATACCTTCTCAGATGGGAATTCACTCTGGCCAAAAGTTCCAATGGCTGAAAGGGTTTGGTAACATAATCGTCTGCCCCCATATTCAGGCCCATTATCTTATCCACATCTTCTGATTTTGCAGAAAGCATAATAACAGGGAAATCATATTCCTTACGAAGCTGCATTACCATATGTATTCCATCCATTCTAGGCATCATTACGTCCACAATGGCCAGATGAATTTCCTGATTCTGAATCACCTGCAATCCCTCAATTCCGTCAGCCGCTTTATACACGATGTACCCCTGACTTTTTAAATAGATTTCGATTCCATCCCGAATCTGTTTATCATCCTCCACAATCAATACATGAAATGCTTCATTCATCTTTATTGTCCTCCGTTACTATTTTCTCATGTATGAATTATATCATAAATCACAAAACAAAAAAGAACCTACAGAAAATCCTAAAAACTTTCTAAAGATTCTTTTATATTCTCATTGATTTTTTAAATATATGGTTTGAATATCGTCGCTTTGCAGTTTTATGAGCCCTTCTTCCTCAAATGTATCAGCTATATAAATGTGGATCGTGTTTAGCATCAGCTCCGTACAGCTTATAGACTTAGAATAAACGTACAGCTCATTTAAGCTTGTTCTTGCTTTACCATCTGTAATATCTACATAAGGGGTTCTCATCTCCCCATTTTCAAGCTGATAATAATGATGATCATCCAAACTATTCATCTTGTAATTACGATAATATACAATACTCATGGGACCATTATATTCAAAGATATCCACAAGCTCCAGATCTTCATCATTTTTATGATAAATATTAAAGGAATAGGATTCCTCTGAAGCATCCATATTTCGGATAAACCCATCATAACTGGAGATACTGCCTCTGGTATGTCCCTTTGAAATCATCAGGTCCGCAATATAATCCACAATAATTGCATTCTTCATCCAAAAGAAATCGATAAATTCCCTGATTTCATTTTCCTGTGCGTAGGCCAAATATTCCTGGGATACATACAGCTTAATGGTATTGTTACCCAACAATTGAATGTCGATCATATCCTTATTCTTTGCAAAATCAGCAACTTCCTGATAATACTCCCCAATTTCATTGTTTAAATAAGGATCAAAATCATAAATCTGATAATCCTCCGTACAATAAAAGATATCATCGTACAGAGTGTAAACCGGACCAAGAAAAATATATCTGTTATCAAATTGACTGATTAAGTCAAATGCTTTGTACAACATTTCATCAACCACAATCTCTTCATTTGGATGGTGATTGATATAATAAATATTGTTTACATTCTCAAAGCCTTCCTTGGTATGAAAAAGCTTATATGCCCTTTCTGTTGCTTCCGTATACAAGCCGGCAATTACCTTGCCTTCAGCTGTCGCAGAAGCACCGCTTGCACCAAGATTATACAAAAAAACAAAATCCTCACTGCAATTTACAGCATCCGATTTGCTGATTGCATGAATCTCTTGCCATCCGGCATTTTTCGTTAAAAGGGAATTCACTCCATATGCAAAAGATACGGCTGCTATCAGAATAAGGAGAACTACCAGAAAAATTCTCCCTTTCAGGTTCTTTTCTGATAGTTCTACTTTTTCAACCGGTTTTACATATGGGGTTTTATTATAATTTTTTGACCTTACGGTACGACCCATATTATGCTACCACCATAATCAATAATATTACAAAAAGTACTGCGATTGCAGCCAATGTTATGAAACCTGCAATGGTACCTGATTTACATGCTCTGGCATTGCGGTTGTGTTTGAATTTCTTGAACAACAACATTCCTACAAGACCAAGTACAGGAAGAATAAAGGAAATCAATGTATACCAAACGCTGCCTGTATCATGTACCGGTGCAATGGTAATATCCTCTTCTTTTACAACTGATTCATTTACAGCTTCTTTTTGTGTTTTTGCTTCTTCGCTGTCAGGGTCAAGAATCGTTATTGACTTAATTTTTTCACCTTTTTCACGAATCGCTTTGTATTTTTCAATTTCTTCCTTATTACCAAATACCCAGTGATCATGTCCGATACATACCAATTCAGGCTTATCTTCACTGTAATCATGTACACTTGGATCATAAGTAAATAATACTTTGTTCTTCTCTAACAGTGGATCCGGAATCGGAATTGCTGAAATCAAAGAATGTGTATATGGATGCAGAGGGAAATCAAATAATTCTTCTGCATCTGCAATTTCCACGATATCACCCTTGTAGATTACACCAATACGGTCTGAAATAAATCTAACAATGGAAAGGTCATGTGCAATGAATAAATAGGTTAAATCTTTTTCAGCCTGGAACTTCTTCATTAAGTTCAGAACCTGTGCACGAATGGACACATCCAGTGCGGAAATAGGTTCGTCTGCAACTACAAGTTCCGGTTCCATAACCATAGCTCTTGCCAGACCGATTCTCTGACGCTGACCGCCGGAGAATTCATGAGGATAACGAGTCAAATGTTCCGGTAATAAACCAACTTCTTTGATCATATTCTCAACTTTACTTACACGATCTGCTTCATTTTCGTACAGATGGAAGTTATAAAGACCTTCTGAAACAATATAATCTACAGTTGCACGCTCATTTAATGAAGCTGCCGGGTCCTGGAATACCATCTGAATATTACGAATTACTTCACGGTCTAGAGAACGGGGAATCTTACCGGAGATCTTAACACCCTTGTACTGGATTTCTCCGTTTGCAAGGGGGTTAACTCTGATAACAGCTCTACCGATTGTAGTTTTACCGGAACCTGATTCACCTACCAAGGAGAAGGTTTCACCCTTATAAATATCAAAGGATGCATTTTTTACAGCCTTAACTGCATCTTCGCCCTTACCGAAAGTAATATCTACATTTTTTAATGAGAGTAAAATCTCTTTACCATTTTCATCTATAGGTCCGTGTTCCGGAAAATTGGAAACACGACCCTTGTTTTCTTGATTTGCCACGATCTAATCTCCTATATATTAAATGCGTTTACTAATTTCTTGTGAATATCCTGAATTCCTTCCGGTTTCTCAACCTTAGGAGCCTTTTCATCCAGAAGCCATGTTTTGGCAAAATGTGTTTCACTTACCTGGAACATAGGCGGTTCCACTAATGTATCAATCTTTAAGCAATAAGGATTTCTCGGTGCAAATGCATCACCAATAATCTGGTTATACAGTGATGGCGGTGTACCTGTAATGGAGTACAGCTTCGTATTTCTCTGTGCCAACTGAGGCAGGGAAGAAAGAAGTGCCCATGTATATGGATGACGAGGATCGTAAAATACTTCCTCTACGGTACCAAGCTCTACAATCTGTCCTGCATACAATACTGCTACTCTATCCGCAATATTAGCAACAACACCAAGGTCATGAGTAATAAATACGATAGTATATCCAAATTCCTTCTGAAGATCCTTGATCAGTTTCAAGATCTGTGCCTGAATGGTAACGTCCAATGCGGTTGTAGGTTCGTCACAGATCAAGATCTTAGGCTGACAAGATAAAGCAATCGCAATAACAATACGCTGTCTCATACCACCTGAATACTGGAATGGATAATCATCAAAACGAGCTTCCGCATTAGGAATACCAACCTTACGCATCAATTCTAAAGCACGCTTTCTCGCTTCTACTTCTGAGCAATCCTGATGCTTCAAAATGATAGAAGTAATCTGCTTACCGATAGTAATGATGGGGTTTAAGGAGGTCATAGGATCCTGGAATACGGTAGCAATCTTACCACCACGGATCTGGCTCCAGTCATTTGCATATTTAATATTCGCAAGGTTTAAGATACATGTACCATGAAGCTTGTCTTCTGTTTCATCCAAGAAGCAAACTCGGAACGCAACATTATCAAATACTGCATTTCTTTCTGATTCATCGTTCAGATCTACACCCATTCGCATTGCTTCTTTTAAAGCATCCAAAAGCTTATTGATCAGCTGTATACGCTTAGTGATACCATGTCTTCCTACAGAAAGATAAATCTCTTTCGCTAAGATCTCATTTCTTAATTTAACTGCATCGGAAATTTCTGCAGAAACCTCATCAGAATGCTTTACACAAAGAGCGGACATCTGTTCATTATGCTTTTCCAGATATGCTCTGTCATTTAAAGCAGCTTTCTTCTTATCTTTTGCTAGCTTTTCAGTAGCTGCATCATGAGCCGCGATCTGTGCATCGATCTCTTTCAGTTGTGCAGCTGCTTCTTTAATTTTCTCTTTATCCTTCTTACGATTGAGAGTGGTCTTATAATTATAGATCTCTGCTCTCTTCATATTCAGATCCTTTGACTTTTGTGCAGCTGCTTCCAATTCTTCATTTGTAAGGGTTTCTCTTGCTTTTCTTTCTGCTTTTAAGTTTAAGATTTCCTTATAGGTCTCAGCTACGAATTCAAGCTTAGAATATTCATTCAGCTTGTTCCAGGAATGTGCAATCAACTTAGCAGACACAGTGTTCTTTGCAACACATGTATCAGCCAGTTCTTCATCATTAAAAATG
>JAZUCP010000255.1:0-9027 GCA_045639165.1 Acetatifactor sp.
ATTATCAAGAATATTGAAGCCATTTGAGAAAGAGAAAAAGCTCAGAGAAGAATATGGATTCAATATTGGTCATGAGATGAAAGGGGAGTGGCATAATATGTGCAATTTAAGTGACTTAATTGAAGAGCGAGGAATTGAAAAGGGAATTGAAAAAGGTATTGAAAAAGGAACATATTATACACTTTGCAGATTAATTACTTTGGGAAAGATTACTATAGTGGATGCTGCAGAGGATGCCGGTGTTTCAATGGAAGAGATGGAAAGAATTCTGGTGGATTATTCTGATAAGAATCAGTTTCTATTTGGGAATAAGTGAAAAGGTAATAACATATACACGATAAACAGGGTGCCGGTTTGAACCGACACCCTGTTTGGCAGTAAGGCAGATGTTATTTCATCTGTTCTTCCTGCTTCTTGATCATACGACGAACCATTTCACCGCCGATAGATCCGGCTTCACGGGATGTTAAATCACCGTTGTAGCCTTCCTTAAGGCTGATACCTAATTCTGATGCTACTTCTGTTTTAAAACGATCCAGAGCTTCCTTTGCTTCTGGAACTTCAACTCTGTTTGAAGATCTGCTTGCCATATCTTTTTCCTCCTGTTCTTGCCCCGTCATGGACGGCGGTCTCTTGTTTTTGGTTTAAGATAAGTGTAACAGGTCACTTATCTTAAACGAATTTTTCGTTTGCGTTAAGCTTTGCTGTCACTTATCTTGGTATTAGTATGAACCATGAAAAAAGAAATATGTTGGAAAGTTTTGCAAGATATGTTAGACTATGTTCGGTTATAATTACTTAAAAAGAGGACGACATGATGAAGAAAACGTTTCAAAAAATATTTGCAAAAAGTGTAATTTTAAGTGTGTTTTTTGTTCTGAGCCTGACGATTCTTGGAGGCTGCGGTATGAAAACAGAGCAAAAAACGGTAATCAGAGTAGGGGGGTTAAAGGGACCTACTTCCATGGGACTTTTGTTTTTGCAGGAAAAAAATCAATCCGGCGATACAAAGGAGCCGTATGAGTTCACTATGGTTACAGCCGCTGATGAGCTTCTGACCATGATGGTAAAGGAAGAATTGGATATTGCCTTGATCCCGGCAAATGTGGCAAGTGTATTATATCATAAAACAGAAGGCGGTATCTCTGTAATTGATATTAACACATTGGGCGTTTTGTATATGGTTTCCGGGAATGAAAGTATTCATACGCCGGCGGATTTAAAGGGAAAGACCGTGTATCTGACAGGTAAAGGTACAACGCCGGATTATGTGCTTCATTATATTATGAGGGAAAATGGTCTGACGGATGCAGATGTAACCCTGGAATATAAATCCGAGGCTACGGAAGTGGCGGCAGTATTGTCTGAGAATCCGGAGGCGGTGGGATTGCTTCCCCAGCCTTTTGTGACAGCGGCCTGCATGCAGAATCAAGCTTTGAATGTAGTTATGGATTTGAATGAGCAATGGACTGCACTCCAGGGAGAAGAGGGCAGCAGAATGGTGACGGGCGTAACGGTAGTCCGCAATGCATTTTTGGAAGAAAATGAAGAAGCGATGAATTGCTTCTTAAAGGAGCATCGGGAAAGTACAGAAGCAATTAATGCAGATGTACAAAAGGGGGCTGAATTAGCAGTGGCAGCGGGGATTATTGCCAAAGAACCTATTGCTGAGCAGGCAATTCCCAAGTGCAATATTACATATATAGAAGGAACAGAGATGAAACAGGCACTTTCAGGCTATTTAAGTGTGCTCTTTGAGCAGGAGCCAAAATCAGTTGGCGGTGCCTTGCCGGAGGATGGATTTTATTATGTGCAGTAAAGTGGGAGTGCGGAAAACAGTAATTGTCTTTGTATGGCTAATTGTATGGCAGATCATCAGCATATGCGTAGACAACTCTATATTGTTGGTAGGTCCGGTGACTACGTGTAAAGTTTTGCTGAAGAAAATTGCAGAAATTTCGTTTTGGCAAACTGTTTTAATGTCAATGCTTCGTATAATTGCAGGTTTTCTTGCAGGATGGCTGTTAGGGTTATTGTTGGCAGCCGCCAGTGGATGGAGAAACCAGAAGTTCACGGGCAGACAGAACCCCTCCTGCCCCCAAAACTCCTGGCTGGAAGAGCTGTTGCAACCGGTTATGACTCTGATGAAAACTGTTCCGGTGGCTTCTTTTGTAGTATTATTTTTAATCTGGTTCCGGACAGATGTGCTGGCAGTAGTCATCAGTATGTTCGTGGTGTTGCCCAATGTTTACCTGAATACACTGGAAGGCATCAAAAGCACTGATGTGAAATTGCTGGAAATGGCATCAGTATATGAGTTACATCCAATTGATAAATTCTTTTATATATATAGACCAGCACTGAAACCCTTCTGGAACAGCTGCATGAAGCTGTCCATAGGCATGAGCTGGAAATCCGGTGTGGCGGCCGAAGTAATCGGTACGCCGGACTTTTCTATCGGCGAGCAGTTGTATATGTCGAAGATACATTTGGATACTGCAGGAGTACTTGCCTGGACGGTGGTGATCATCCTTATCAGTACCGCATGTGAGAAAATCTTTTTGAAATTATGGGGAAGATTTTTGGAATGGCAACCTGGGTGCAGAGGCGTGCATGAGGCGACGCCGGCGATTTCGCAAGGCTTACTGTGTATCCGTGACTTGTCAAAATCCTATGGAGAAAACCGGCTTTTTGAGCAGTTTAACGCAGAGTATGAAGCGGGAGGGATATATTACTTCAGGACTCCTTCCGGCAGCGGCAAGACCACATTGTTTCGTATGATTGCCGGACTGGAAAAGGCTGATGATGGTGAGATCATCATAAAAGGAAAGATAGCCTATGCATTTCAGGAAGAACGCTTGTGTGAATCTTACAATGCGCTGAAAAATCTGGAGATAGCATGTGGAAATGCGACAGAGGCTTATCGGTATCTGACACCGCTTCTTGACGAGGAAGACCTGCATAAGCCATGCCACCAATTAAGCGGTGGTATGAAACGCAGAGTTGCGGTGGCCAGAGCCTTTGCAGCGAAGCGAGAGATCGTCCTGTTGGATGAACGTTTTGCAGGGCTGGACGAGGAGAACCGCAGGAAGATGCAGGCCTATATTGAAGAATATGGGAAGGATAAGGCGGTGCTGATTGCCACACATGTGTAGGAAAGCTGAGTCCGGGGATTTTTTTGATACAAAGTTGCTAAAACCAGCCAAAGATGGTACAATAAAACCAAATTGATATGTATGGCTGGTGGAGTTGCTGGAATATATGGATAGATGATAAACAAAGTTTTACAGCTAACTTTTCAAAAACATTTGCAGAATATGGATTCTTATGTTATAATCGTAAAATGACTGTGAGTATGTCTATTTCCGGATATGTTTTGGCCAAATATGACGGAGGACATACCTGAAATAGAGAGGCAGTTTGGTCTGGCGTCAGGAGCATGGGGCTGAACTGTAAGCACAAACAGTATCAAGGAGGAAATGTAACAAATGAGTTTACAGGTAGAAAAATTAGAAAAAAACATGGCTAAGCTGACAATTGAAGTTTCAGCTGAAGAACTGGAAAAAGCGATTGAAAAAGCATACCAGAAAAACAAAAATAAAATCACTCTTCCGGGATTCCGTAAAGGAAAAGCTCCTCGTAAGATGATCGAAAAAATGTATGGTAAGGAAGTATTTTATGAAGATGCTGCTAACGAGCTGATTCCTACCGCTTATGAAAAGGCTCTTGAGGAATGTACAGAGACAATCGTTTCTCAGCCACAGATCGATGTGGTTCAGTTAGAAGCTGGCAAGCCTTTCATCTTTACAGCAGAAGTTGCTTTAAAGCCTGAAGTAACCTTAGGTGAGTACAAGGGTGTAGAAGTTGAAAAGTTCTCTGTAGAAGTAACTGAAGAAGAAGTTGACGCTGAGATCGCAAAGGAAAGAGATAACAGTGCAAGAACCATCAATGTAGAAGACAGAGCAGTAAAAGACGGCGATATGACCGTAATTGATTTCGAAGGCTTTGTTGACGGTGTTGCTTTCGAAGGCGGCAAGGGTGAGAACTATCCTCTGACCATCGGTTCAGGTGCATTCATTCCCGGATTTGAAGAAGCATTGATCGGTGCTGAAATCGGTGTAGAAATTGATGTAAACGTAACCTTCCCTGAAGATTATCAGGCAGAAGATCTGGCTGGCAAGGCAGCAGTATTCAAATGTACTGTAAAGGAAATCAAGGAAAAGGAACTTCCTGAGTTAGATGATGAATTTGCAAGTGAAGTTTCTGAATTTGATACATTTGCTGAATACAAGGAAGATATGAAGGCTAAACTTGTAAGCAGAAAAGAAGAAGCTGCAAAGGGAGCTAAGGAAGAAGCAGTAATTGCAGCAGTTGTTGAAAAGGCAACTATGGAAATTCCAGAAGCTATGATCGAGACCCAGCAGAGACAGATGGTTGAAGATTTTGCACAGAGAATCCAGTCACAGGGTATCTCCATGGAACAGTATATGCAGATTACCGGTATGGATGTGCAGACTTTGATGGCTCAGACCAAGCCACAGGCTGAGAAGAACATCAAGTCCCGTCTTGTTCTGGAAGCAGTTGTTAAAGCTGAAGGTATCGAAGCAAGTGAGGAAGATGTAAACGAAGAAATCAAGAGAATGGCTGAAGCTTATAAGCTTGAAGTTGAAAAGGTTCTTGAAATCCTCGGTGATGCAGGAAAGAAGCAGATCGCAGATGATTTAGCTGTAACAAAGGCAGCACAGTTCCTGGTAGAGAACGCAAAGGAAGTTTAATTTTAAAACAGCGTAAACAGAGGATGGCTTTTGAACAGCATCCTCTGTTTGACTATAAAGCTATGGAGGTATGATTATGAGTTTAGTGCCTTATGTCATTGAACAAACCAGTAAAGGGGAAAGAAGCTACGATATTTACTCAAGACTTTTAAAGGATAGAATTATCTTTTTGGGTGAAGAGGTAAATGAAGTAACCGCAAGTCTGGTGGTTGCACAGTTATTATTTTTGGAATCAGAAGATCCTGAGAAGGATATACATCTGTATATCAACAGTCCGGGCGGAAGTGTAACCGCAGGTCTGGCGATTTATGATACCATGCAGTACATCAAATGTGATGTATCCACTGTATGTATCGGTATGGCTGCCAGCATGGGAGCATTCCTGTTAGCAGGCGGTGCAAAGGGAAAAAGATACGCACTTCCCAATGCAGAGATTATGATCCATCAGCCACTTGGCGGAACCCAGGGACAGGCAACTGAGATTGAGATCGCTGCAAAACATATTTTAAAGACAAGAGAAAAGTTAAACCGTATGTTAGCGGAAAATACCGGCAGAGATTATGATGTGATCTGTGCGGATACAGAGCGTGACAATTGGAAGAGTGCACAGGAAGCTTGTGAGTATGGCCTGATTGACAAGGTTATTACTTCTCATGCTAACGCGTAACCCAGGAATTTATTGAAGACAGGAGTATAAGTATGGCAGGAAAAATTCCCGGCAGTGATGTAAAATGTTCCTTCTGCGGAAAGCATCAGGGACAGGTCAGAAAGCTGCTTGCAGGGCCTAACGGTGTATTTATTTGTGATAAGTGTATCGAGCTTTGTGCAGATATTCTGGACGAAGAAATGGAGTATTATGATTCTGACGAGGTAGATTGTCAGGATATCAATCTGTTAAAGCCAAAGGAAATCAAGAGCTTTCTGGATGATTATGTGATCGGACAGGAGCTGGCTAAGAAGGTGCTCTCAGTAGCGGTATACAATCATTACAAGAGAGTAACTGCGCCCAAGGATTTAGACGATATAGAACTTCAGAAGAGTAATATTATCATGATCGGACCTACCGGTTCCGGTAAGACTTACCTGGCACAGACTCTGGCAAAGATCATCAATGTACCATTTGCCATTGCAGATGCTACATCTTTGACAGAAGCCGGATATGTAGGTGAAGATGTGGAGAATATCTTGCTCAAGCTGATCCAGGCAGCGGATTATGATGTAAAGAGAGCGGAGTACGGTATTATTTATATTGATGAAATCGATAAGATCACCAAAAAGAGTGAAAATGTATCCATTACCAGAGATGTTTCCGGTGAAGGTGTGCAACAGGCACTTCTTAAAATTGTGGAAGGTACTACTGCAAGTGTTCCTCCTCAGGGCGGACGTAAGCATCCTCATCAGGAATTGATCCAGATCGATACCACCAATATCTTATTTATCTGCGGCGGTGCATTTGACGGTCTGGAGAAGATTATTGAGGCTCGTCTGGACCGCAAGGCTATTGGCTTTAATACAGAGCCGGCTCAGAAGAGTAATAAGGAGATCAGCGAGCTCCTTGCAGAAGCAACCCCTCAGGATCTGGTAAAATTCGGTTTAATTCCTGAGTTTGTGGGACGTGTGCCCATCAATGTATCCTTACAGGGATTGGATAAGGAAGCTCTGGTGAGAATTTTGAAGGAGCCAAAGAGTGCATTGATCAAGCAGTATCAGAAGCTTTTTGATTTTGATAATGTGGAACTGAAGTTTGAAGAGGATGCGATTGAAGCAATTGCAGAGCAGGCTTTTGAAAGAAAGACAGGTGCAAGAGGACTTCGTTCCATCATGGAAAGTGTTATGATGGAGCAGATGTACCAGATTCCTTCCGATGATACCATTGAAACCTGTATCATTACCAAGGATGCAGTGGAAGGTAAGAGTGACCCGATTACCATTCATAAAAAATGAGGATGTTCAAATGATTATTAAGAAGGTTGGATTGGAAACGGTATGCGGTATTACCAGTAAGCTTCCGGAAAACGACAAACCTGAAGTGGCTTTTGCAGGCAAGAGTAATGTGGGAAAATCTTCCCTAATCAATGGTCTTATGAATAGAAAGGCTTTGGCACGTACCAGTGCCCAGCCGGGTAAGACCCAGACCATCAATTTTTATAATGTAAATGACGCAGTCTACTATGTGGATCTTCCGGGATATGGTTATGCCCAGGCCAATGAAAGCGTAAAAGCCCAGTGGGGTAAAATGATTGAGGATTATCTGCATAAATCCAAGATGCTGAAGGTGGTATTCTTATTGATCGATATCCGTCATAAGCCATCCGAAAATGATTGTATTATGTACGATTGGATACTGGATCATGAATACAAGCCCATTATCATTGCGACCAAATTGGACAAGATAGGCCGCAGCCAGGTACAGAAGCAGCTAAAATTGATCAGAGAAACCTTGCAGGTGGAAAAAGGTACCATTATGATTCCTTATTCCGCACAGACCAAGCAGGGCCGAGAAGAGATCTATGAGATCATCGACAAGGTAATCGAAGATTTCTGGCAGCCGGATTTAGGGCAGGAAGAAATTGCTTTGCAGCCGGATGTGACGGAGTAATGCTATGAGAAATATAAAATGCATCGTAACCTATGAAGGCACCCGTTATCAGGGCTGGCAGCGTCAGGAATCCTCTGATAATACCATTCAGGGAAAATTAGAACAGTTGATCAGCCGCATGTGCAATGAGAAGATCGAGATTCAGGGCAGTGGAAGGACGGATGCAGGAGTCCATGCTTTGGGACAGGTTATCAATTTTCATACCCATTCGGAAATGCCTGTGGAGCAGATGTTGGCTTATATGAATCAATATCTGCCGGAGGATATTGCAGTGGTGGATATTGAGGAAGTGCCGGAGCGTTTTCACAGCCGTTTGAATGCCAAGGGCAAGCAGTACAGCTATCGGGTATGGAACAGCTCTATTCCCAATGTATTCTGGAGAAGATATGCTTATACGGTGGAGGCAGATCTGGATGTGGAGGCCATGGAAGAGGCTATCGGCCATTTACTGGGAGAGCATGATTTCAAGTCATTTACTTCCACCAAAAAAGGCAAAAAATCTACTGTTCGCCGGATTGACAGTATCCACATCAAAAAGGATGGGGATCTGTTTACATTTACCTTTCGGGGAGATGGTTTTCTGTATCATATGATACGGATTCTTATGGGTACCCTTTTGGAAGTGGGCATGAGTCAGCGGAGTGCTGCAAGTATTCCTGAGGTTCTGGCGGCCAAGGACAGAGAAAAGGCCGGTGCTTTGGTTCCCGGAAAAGGTCTGGTATTAGAAAGAGTTTTCTACTAAATAATAAAAGAAATATAAAATCACATTTTTGTGAAACGAAATACGTAATTTTATTGTCTAAAAGGATGTAGGAAATCCGTATTTTGTTTCGAAAGGTGTGATTTTTTTATGGACAAAAGTATAATTATATTTAATAATAGAACAGAAATCATTGGAGGAATGGTGCCTCTACTGCAGGGAGAAGGCTTTAAGGTACTGGTAACTGACAAGCTGGAGCAGCTAAAGGCATTTCTGCAGACGGCCGGAGTTCATCTGATGATCACAGATATTGTGCGGGATAAGAAAAGTCCTTTTGCCGGATTGGAGGGTATCCGTAAGATCAGGGAGATTACCAATATTCCCATGATGATTCTCTCAAATATGCAGGATGAGGCGTTAAAGATCAAGGCATTTGATGCAGGTGCAGACGATTATGTGGCGACCGACTGTAATCCCCTGGAGATATTGGCAAGAGTGAAGGCACATATCCGCAGATATCTGCAATTGGCAAATGCCTGCCGTAAGAACAAAATCTATCGCATTGATGAATTGGTGCTGGATGATAATACCAGAAAGGTTATGGTCAACCAATTGGAGGTACGTCTTACTCCTATTGAATACAAAATTCTCAGATTGCTGGTTCAGGAGAGGGGTAAGGTATTGTCCAATGCTCAGATTTATGAAACAATCTGGAATATGGCTCCCATTGGTGCGGATAATACGGTTGCAGTGCATATTCGCCATATTCGTGAAAAAATAGAGGAGAATCCGAAAGATCCACAGTATTTGAAGGTAGTGTGGGGCAATGGCTATAAAGTCGGATAAGAAAGAGATGTTGAAAGAACGTTTGGGCCTAAGCAGCAGTGCCCTGAAAATGATCGCGGTGATCACCATGCTGGTGGATCATATTGCCGCGGTGCTGTTAATGAAAG
>JAZUCP010000256.1:0-9971 GCA_045639165.1 Acetatifactor sp.
TATGAAGTACCTGCTATCTTTAAGCTTTTACAGAAGACCGGTAATATTGCAGACGAAATGATGTACAATACCTACAACATGGGTATCGGTATGCTGCTGGCAGTAGATCCTGCAGATGTGGATAAGACTATCGCAGCGATCGAAACTGCAGGCGATAAGGCTTGGGTAGCCGGTGTATGTAAAGCAGGTGAAAAAGGAGTGACCTTATGCTAAGAGTATTGGTCCTTGTTTCTGGCGGTGGTACCAATCTGCAGGCCATTATTGACAGCGTGGCAGCAGGTGGGATTACCAATGCAGAGCTGGTAGGTGTCATCAGCAATAATAAGACTGTAAAGAGTCTGGAGAGAGCACGTAACGCAGGAATACCTGCAGTTAGCGTTTCTCCCAAGGATTTTGAAAGCAGAGAAGTGTTTAATGACGCTTTTCTTGCAAGGGTAGACAGTTTTGAACCGGATCTGATTGTCTTGGCCGGATTTTTGGTGGCAATACCTGCAAAAATGGTTGCAAAATACAGTAATCGTATTATTAATATACATCCTTCTTTAATTCCTTCTTTCTGTGGAGTCGGTTATTACGGCTTAAAAGTCCATGAAAGAGTATTGGAAAGAGGGGCAAAGGTTACCGGTGCTACCGTACATTTTGTAAATGAAGGAATGGACGAAGGTCCCATCATCTCTCAGAAGGCAGTTTATGTGCAGGAGGATGATACACCGGAGATCCTTCAGAGAAGAGTTATGGAAGAGGCAGAATGGCTGCTGCTTCCCAAGGCCATTGACGATATTGCCAATGGACGGATTTGTGTGGTTGACAATCAGGTTAAAACAGTAAAATAAACCGGAAAGGTATGGATGAAACATGAAAGTACTGATCGTAGGAAGCGGCGGACGTGAGCATGCAATTGCAGCCAGTGTGGCAAAGAGCCCAAAGGTAGACAAGATCTACTGTGCTCCCGGCAATGCGGGAATCGGACAAGTCGCAGAATGTGTAAATATCGGTGCAATGGAATTTGAAAAATTGGTTGCCTTCGCAAAAGAAGAGGGAATTGATTTTACAATAATCGGTATGGATGATCCTCTGGTAGGTGGTGTGGTAGATGCCTTTGAGGAAGCCGGACTCAGAGTATTCGGTCCAAGAAAGAATGCAGCGATTCTGGAAGGAAGTAAAGCTTTCTCCAAGGATCTTATGAAAAAATACAATATCCCCACTGCAGCATATGAGAATTTTGAGGATCCTCAGGCTGCCCTGGAATATTTGGAAACCTGCAGTTATCCTACTGTATTAAAGGCAGACGGCCTGGCTCTTGGAAAGGGCGTATTGATCTGTAATACAAAGGAAGAAGCGGTCGAAGGTGTACAGTCCATTATGATGGACAAAAAATTCGGTTCCGCAGGCAACAAAATGGTAATCGAAGAGTTTATGACCGGACGTGAAGTCAGTGTACTGTCCTTCGTTGATGGTAAGACCATTAAGATCATGACTTCCGCTCAGGATCACAAGCGTGCAATGGATGGGGATCAGGGATTGAATACCGGTGGTATGGGTACCTTCTCCCCAAGTCCCTTCTATACAGAAGAGGTTGATGCATTTTGTAAAGAATACATTTATCAGGCAACGGTGGATGCTATGGCAGCAGAAGGAAGACCTTTTAAGGGCGTGATCTTCTTTGGCTTGATGCTTACACCAAACGGTCCCAGAGTTTTGGAGTACAATGCAAGATTCGGCGATCCTGAAACACAGGTAGTACTTCCTCGTATGAAGAATGATATCATTGATGTGATGGAAGCATGCGTGGACGGTACATTGGATCAGATCGAGCTGGAATTTGAAGACAACGCAGCAGTTTGTGTTGTACTCGCAAGTGAAGGCTATCCGGTTGCATATGAAAAAGGATTTGTGATCAAAGGTCTGGAAGCATTTGAGGAATCTGACGGATATTATTGTTTCCACGCAGGCACCAAAAAGACAGAAGCTGGTATTGTTACCAACGGGGGAAGAGTTCTGGGTGTGACTGCTAAGGGAAGGGATCTGAAGGAAGCCAGAGCCAATGCATATAAGGCAACAGAGTGGGTTACATTTGACAACAAGTACATGCGTCGTGACATTGGAAAAGCCATCGATGAAGCATAAATGGACAGGAAGGTAACGATATGGGAAAGACAAAAGATTTATTAAAGAAAAGTATCCAGAAAATAGCAGGTTTATCCGTGCTGGCAGTTGTAGCGTTGTTTATGTTCAGTAGTCTTGCACTTCATGCAGACGCTGCTACCGCAAAAATAACAGCTTCTTCCGTAAGAGTCAGAAAAGAGGCAAGCACCGGAAGTGATGTTGTGACCAGTGTAAGTAATGGAGACAGCTTTACGATTCAAGCTGAAGTGAATGGATCTGATGGCTATGTATGGTATCAGATTTCTGTAAATAATCAGATAGGATATATCCGTTCTGATCTTGCACAGAAGAGCGAAGGCGGTTCTACAACCACCACAACAGGTACAAGCACTGCTAATGTAACAGAGGTTCAGCCCATCAGTGCCAAGGTTACCGGCGGTCAGGTAAGAGTAAGACCCGACGCATCTACCAACGGCAGTGTAGTGACAACCGTTGCAAAGGATACTGTAGTAACTGTAAACGGTACTGCAGAAGGTGCGGACAACAAGTTATGGTATAAAGTAAGCTTCCGTTCCGGCAATGATGATATCACAGGTTTTATTCGTGAAGATTTCCTGCAGTTGGCGGGTGAAGTAGTTCCTTTGAATGAGGTAACACCGGAAGTTCCGGCTGATGATAACCCTCCGGTAGAAGAAGTTCCGGATGAACCGGTTGTAGTAGTAAAGGATTATGATACCTTTGAAGTTGATGGCAAATGGTATCTGGTAAATAATACCACTTCTCCTGCATATCAGTATGTGATTGAAGATGTTTTCAAGGCTGCTGAAACCAATGCAACCTTATATGAAAATAGCTTAAAGAAGGTAAAAACACAGAAAGTCTTTATTGTAATACTTCTTCTGTTGCTTGTAGCATTAGGTGTTGGAGCGACCTTCATCATCTTTAAGATGAAAGATATGCTGGATGAAGCATACTACGAAGATGTAGAAAAAGAAGTTGCTGCAAAACGTCAGAATAAACAGCAGAATGTGATGCATACTGTAGGTAAGGATGCAGCACAGAAAAAGCCTACTGTTAATGGACAGCCAAAGCCCGCTGTAAAGCCACAGACAAACGGACAGCCCAAGCCCATGCAAAAACCGCCTGTAAATGGAGCGGCAAAGCCACAGCAGCCACAGGGCGCAAGACCACAGCAAACACAGCCACAGCAGACAGCGAAGCCACAGGCTCAGTCACAGCCGCAGCAGGCAGTGAAACCACAGCCCCAGCCACAGGCAGCAAAGCCACAGCAGGCTCAGCAGGCAGCAAAGCCGAAGCAGGAATTCAAGGGCAAGAATTTTGTGGAAGAGGATGATGATTTCGAGTACGATTTCCTGAATTGGGATGGCGAAGAAGAGATTTAAAAAGATACAAAAGCAAGGAGCAGGAAAAGCTCCTTGCTTTTTTGTGCCGTCTGTGATATTGTCTATATAACAAGGAATAAAGGAGGATTCGGATATGTTGATAGAAATAGACTTTAACAGTGACGAGGCTATCTATCTTCAGCTTCGGAATCAGATCATACTGGGGATTGCCACAGCACAGTTTCGGGAGGGGGACTCCCTGCCAAGTGTAAGGCAGCTTGCAGATACCATCGGCATCAATATGCACACAGTCAACAAAGCATACACTGTGCTTAAGCAGGAGGGCTTTGTGAAGGTTGACAGAAGAAGAGGTGCGGTGATCGCAATTGATATCGACAAGATAAGAACCATGGAAGAGATCAAAAGAGAGCTTATGGTGATGATCGCCAAAGGAAGCTGTAAGAATATCAGCAGAGAAGAATTCCACCTGCTGATTGACGAAATATATGAAAACTATGGAGGGCTGGTGTAATGCAGTCACATTATACGGATAAAGCAAAAGAAGCACTTTTGCTGGCAGAAAAAAGTGCGAGAAGCTTAAAACAGGGATATGTGGGGACGGAGCATATCCTGCTGGGATTAATAAAAGAAGGAACCGGTGTAGCGGCCAGAGTACTTGCAGATAATGGTGTAACAGAGGACGCAGTCAGCAAGATGATCAAGGATTTGATCGTCTTTGATTCAGGGGTGATTGTAGAACATAAGGAAGGATATTCCCCCAGAGCTTTGCATATTCTGGAGGAAGCGGATATGCAGGCGAAGCGTTTCGGGCAAAAGCTGACAGGTACGGAGCACCTTTTACTGGCCCTGATCAAGGAAGGGGAAAATGTAGCCATCAGACTGATCAATACCTTGAATATCTCCCCTCAGAAGATCTATGTGGATGTTCTCCTGGCATTGGGAGTGGACCCCAATCTTTACAAAGAGGATTTGGCACGCAATAAATCAAATAAAGCCAAAACTTCCACATTGGATCAGTACAGCAGGGATCTGACTGCTTTGGCAAGAGAAGGAAAGTTAGATCCGGTCATTGGCAGAGAGGATGAGATCAAGAGAGTAATTCAGATCCTCAGCCGCAGAAGTAAGAACAATCCTTGTCTGATCGGAGAGCCGGGTGTTGGTAAAACCGCAGTGGTAGAAGGTCTGGCACTGCGAATTGTGAACGGTGAAGTGCCTTTTACAGTGCAGAATAAGCGAGTGCTTACGCTGGATCTGTCCGGAATGGTAGCTGGCAGTAAGTATCGTGGAGAATTTGAAGAAAGAATCAAGAAGATCATTAAAGAGGTAATCGCTGACGGCAATGTGATTTTGTTTGTGGATGAGCTTCACACCATTATCGGTGCCGGCGGAGCAGAAGGAGCCATTGATGCTTCCAATATCTTAAAGCCTTCCCTGGCTCGTGGTGAGATCCAGATGATCGGTGCCACAACCATTACAGAATACAGAAAATACATTGAAAAGGACGCGGCTTTGGAGCGTCGTTTCCAGCCTGTCAATGTGTCAGAACCCACAGTGGAAGAAGCCATCCGCATCTTAAGTGGAATCAAATGTAAATACGAAGAACATCATCAGGTAATGATCACCGAAGGGGCTGTGGAGGCTGCGGTAAAGCTTTCGGACAGATATATTAATGATCGTAACCTGCCGGATAAGGCCATTGACCTGATCGATGAGGCGTCCTCTGCCGCAAGACTGAAAAGTGCCGGCGGACAGCATAAGCAAAAAGAGCTTCAGGATGAGATTCGTATCATGGATGAAGAGATCGAAGCAGCCATTCGCCAGCAGGATTTTTCCAGAGCGGCACAGATCAAACATGAGCAGGATGATACCATAAAGAAGCTGGAAAGACTAAAAAGACGCAGTGTAAAGACTAACTCCGAATACAATATTCAGATCGATGAAAATGATATCGCGGCGGTGGTTGCCACCTGGACGAAGATACCGGTTCAAAAACTGGCAGAAAAGGAAAGCGAACGGCTTTTAAGACTGGAGAACATTCTGCATAAGAGAGTGATCGGTCAGGAGGAGGCAGTGATTGCGGTCTCCAAGGCGATGAGAAGAGGCAGGGTAGGATTAAAAGACCCTAACAGACCAATAGGTTCCTTCCTGTTCCTGGGCCCAACCGGTGTGGGTAAGACAGAGTTGAGTAAGGCTCTGGCAGAGGCTATGTTTGGTACGGAGAATGCCATGATCCGTGTGGATATGTCCGAATATATGGAAGGGCATTCGGTTTCCAAAATGATCGGTTCCCCTCCGGGATATGTGGGCTTTGATGACGGGGGTCAGTTAAGTGAGAAGGTCCGCCGCAATCCTTATTCTGTAGTGCTTTTTGATGAGATCGAAAAGGCTCATCCGGATGTATTTAATATTTTGTTGCAGGTATTGGATGATGGACATATTACTGATTCTAAGGGCAGAAAGGTAAGCTTTAAGAATACCATTTTGATCATGACATCCAATGCAGGTGCAAGTAGAATCGTGGAGCCTAAAAATCTTGGATTTGCCTCAGAGAAGAACGAAAAGAAAGACTATGAGAACATGAAAACCAATGTTATGGAAGAGGTAAAGAAGGGCTTTAAACCGGAATTCCTAAACCGTATTGACGATATTATCGTGTTCCATCAGTTAAATAAAGAGAATATGAAGGATATTGTGAATCTGCTGGCGGCCAATCTGACCAAGCGTGCTGCGGTACAGATGGATTTGAAATTAAGTCTGAGCAATGCCTTGAAGGAACATCTGGTAGATAAATATTCCGATATGAAGATGGGTGCGAGACCCCTTCGTCGTGCCATTCAGTCCGTAGTAGAGGATGCATTGGCGGAAGAAATCTTAAAGGGCACTGTAAAAAGCGGTGATACGGTGGTGGCCGGTTACAAGACGGATAAAAAGACGGGCAGTGCAAGAGTGACATTTACCGTAAAATAACAGGAGAAAATATATGGCAAAAGGAAAAAATACATCCCTGTTCTATTGCCAGAATTGTGGCTTTGAATCTTCAAAGTGGATGGGGCAGTGTCCCGGTTGTAAGGAGTGGAACAGCTTTGTGGAGGAAGTGGTTTCCACAGCTTCCTTAAAAAATAACAAAGCGAAAAGTAGCGGGGCGGAAAAAAAATTGCCCTTGCAGCTGGCGGCGATTACCATTCAAGAAGAAGACAAAATACAGACTCATTATGAGGAACTGGACAGAGTACTAGGGGGCGGCATCGTGCAGGGCTCCCTAACTTTGGTGGGAGGAGATCCGGGTATCGGTAAGTCCACATTGCTTTTGCAGACCTGCAGAACATTGGCAGAAGACGGACATAAGGTTTTGTATATTTCAGGTGAGGAATCTCCTGCTCAGATCAAAATGCGGGCAGATCGTATCGGATCATTTTCCTCCCAGATGTTGCTGTTGTGTGAAACCAATCTGGATCTGATTGAGGAGATCATTCGCAGGGAAACACCGAAAGTGGTAGTCATCGACTCGATCCAGACCATGTACAATGAAAATGTATCTGCCGCACCGGGAAGCGTTTCTCAGGTAAGGGAGACCACCGGAACCCTGCTGCAGCTGGCCAAGGGACTGAATGTGGCAATCTTTATTGTGGGACATGTGACAAAAGAAGGAACTGTAGCAGGACCTCGTGTGCTGGAACATATGGTGGATACTGTACTTTATTTTGAAGGGGACAGACATGCTTCTTACAGAATCCTACGTGGTGTAAAGAATCGTTTTGGCTCCACCAATGAAATTGGTGTATTTGAAATGCGTCAGGAGGGTTTGGTGGAAGTGCAGAACCCATCGGAATTCATGCTGGAAGGGAGGCCGGAAAGTGCCAGTGGATCAGTTGTTGCCTGCTCTATGGAGGGCACCAGACCACTACTCATTGAAATCCAGGCACTCGTGTGTCACAGTAATTTCGGTATTCCCAGAAGACAAGCTACCGGAACCGATTTTAACCGGGTAAATCTGCTTATGGCAGTGTTGGAAAAAAGATCCGGTGTGCAGTTGTCCGGATGCGATGCTTATGTGAATCTAACAGGCGGTATGAAGATCCAAGAACCCGCTATTGATCTGGGAATCGTGCTGGCACTATTATCCAGCTTTAAGAATACAGCCCTCAGTCCAAGGCTGGTAGCCTTTGGAGAAGTGGGACTTAGCGGAGAAGTCAGATCCGTAAGCATGGCAGCCCAAAGGGTTGCAGAAGCCAAAAAGCTGGGATTTGATACCTGTGTACTGCCGGCGGTGTGTATGAAAGGATTGAAGAGTGACGAGAAGATGCGTCTCATCGGAGTAAAGAATATACAGGATGTGATGGATTTATTGTTTTAAAGAAAAGACCCTCAAGTCGTACATGACTTGAGGGTAATTTTGTGCAATTTATTTCTTTGACAGGAGGTTTGTATTCTCATACATGGCAAATAAAGTTTCCATAGTATTAGCAGTATCCGTTACGGTAAAATATTCATGATTATCATAGTAACGTTTTAAAAGTACTGCATGACCATTGCCCCAATATGCCTTTCCAGCAAAATCTTCGGAGTCCTTAACAATAAGCTCACTATTGACCCAGAGCTGTTTATCAATATAACGTGCCATGCCATTTTCAAAGGAAACTTCGAAGAGTGGATTGGAGTTTTCGGGATATCCATTTGTAGCAAAGAAAACACCCCGGACACCACTTTCCATTTCTAAAACAGCGGAGCAGGTATCTTCTACTTCAATAATACCATCTAAGGTATAATTGCACATTTGCGCTTTCACTTTTTTGACATTTCCTAGCAGATAACTGAAGAAGTCAAGTGTGTGGATTGCCTGATTGATCATCAAACCACCGCCTTCAGTGGTCCATTTTCCACGCCAGTCTGCACTTTCATAATATGCCTGATCTCTGTGCCAAGTAAGGATTGCTTTGGCTGCTTTGACTGCCCCTAATTCATGGCATTCGATCAATTCTTTTAGCTTTAAGATGCCTGGATTTAGGCGATTCTGAAGTACAACGCAGACTCTTTCAATACCATCCAGTGCCTGTAACTCAGTAAATTCTTTGGCAGTCATGGTTACCGGTTTTTCAACAACCACATCTTTACCTGCAGCCAATGCTTTTTTGATCATTGGAAAATGCAGGTAGTGTGGAGTGCAGATATGCACAGTATCAATGATTTCGTCCCTTAGCATTTCGTCAAAGTCTGCGTATTCCACTACAGAATATTTTTCGGTGCAGAATTTTCTTCTTTCGGGGTCGATATCGCAGATTGCATATAAACGGGCATTTTCTACATGTTTCAATGCACTGGCATGTACAGGTCCAATTGCTCCATATCCTACAATACAAACTTGTTTCATAAGTAGAAGCGTCCTTTCTTTTAATAGAAACCTTTCGTCTTTAAGAAGTCATAGCTCATTTTTAATGATTCAAAAGGGTTGCGATTGCAGATATCTTGTTCTACAAGGGCGAATTGTGCATCTGCTTCGTCGCAAGCACGGATAATTTCGTCCCAATTCAGAGTTCCTTCGCCGACTTCACACATCTCAACGGAAAAGTTCTTCTCCGGATTGATATGGTAGTCCTTAAAGTGAACCATCATGGCTCTTTTGCCAAGATTCTTAATAAAATCAACCGGATTGACACCGCCGAACTGTAACCAGTAGGTATCTACGATGAACATAAATTCCTCCGGATTTGTCTCATTGATGAGACGATCCATAATCAGTTTTCCGTCTAATTTTGCAAATTCGAAATGATGATTGTGGTAGCCGAAATACAATCCTTCTTCACGCAGTTTGGCAGCGATCTCGTTGGCATCTTTGATAAACTGATCAAGACCTTCAATACTTTCTCTGGCTTCTCCGGGCATTGCACCTACGCCGCAGAGCTGACATCCCAATGTTTTATTGTATTCCATAATTTCGTCAAGGTTATTTTTAAAATCATTGAAGTTTCTGTGTGTTACAACTACCTTCAGATCATATTTATCCAGCACTTCTTTCATTTCAGCTGCACCCAGAGGAGTGCCTGAGATCTGTACGATTTTGTATCCCATTTCACTTACCTTGCGGCAGGTTTCATCAAAGTCTTCGATGGTTTTTGCATAATCTCTGAGTGTAAAATACTGTGCACCGATCCGTCTGTCCATATTCATTTTCCCCCTTAATATGTATTGCTGTTGTCAACCACTACCTGAGATTCTTTCTTTACGATGGTAGAGGTTCTGATTTTTTCCTGCAGAAGCTCGTAGAAACGATCATCCGGGAAGTTTTTCACATCCACTGTTTCCCCCGTCCATGCACTTAAATGGATGGCATTGGAAATGGTGAGACCTAAAATACCGTCTTCACCTTTAGCAAGCAGTTCTGTTCCCTTTAAAACAGCGGAAGCAAAGTTTTTGAAAATACCTACATGCTGTTCGCCACCGGAAAAATCAGCAGGAATATTACAGGTCCAGCATTCCGGACGGGCGAAAGGTATTGTGTTGGTC
>JAZUCP010000257.1:0-7561 GCA_045639165.1 Acetatifactor sp.
GGAACGCCTATGGATATGGTAAACTATTACCGCTCCTTCTATCCGGATTTTGACGAAACCAGATTTTTAAACCTGCTGGATGTATTAAAACTCCAGAAGGATCGTCGTATCAACACCTTTTCAAAAGGTATGAAAAAGCAATTATCCGTTTTATTAGGTGTTTGTTCCGGATGCAAATATCTGCTCTGTGACGAAACCTTTGATGGACTTGATCCGGTGATCCGCCAGGCGGTGAAGAGCCTTTTTATCAAGGAGATTGAAGACCGAGGACTGACTCCCATTATCGCTTCTCACAATCTGCGAGAGCTTGAAGATATCTGCGAGCACGTAGGACTCTTACACAAGGGCGGAATCCTATTTACACAAGATCTGGAAGATATGAAACTGGGCATTTTTAAGCTACAATGCGTATTTCGTGACGAAACTCATGTCGATATGATTAAAAATAAATTCGTTACCTTAAAAGAAGAACGTCGGGGATCTCTTCTGACCTTTACCATGAGAGGCAGCAGTCATGATATGGACGAATTCATGTCTACATTACAGCCCATTTTTTACGAAAGACTGCCTTTGTCCTTAGAAGAAATCTTTATCAGTGAAACGGAGGTGCAAGGATATGACTTCTCAAATCTCTATTCGTAAATTATTAAAGCAGGAAATTCGTCAAAGCGGTTGGATGTTTGGCCTTACAGGACTTGCTCATCTTCTCACCGGACCAGTTGTATTTTTATTATCAACCTCGAATTATCAGAACTGGAGCAACGATACCGCAATCAATAGGTACAACTCTTTCTTTACAGATAACTACTTTATATGGCAGCTTCTTACCATGCTTGGCTGTCTGTTAGTAAGCATATTTATCTACCGCTACCTATTTTCCAGAAGAATGGTGGATTTATACCACAGTGTTCCCATCAGCCGCAGTAGATTGTTTGCAGTAAAGTACTTACATGGGTTCCTGATCTGGTTTATCCCCTTTGCCCTGAATGTTGGATGTATCTTTTTATTCCTCACCTTCAGAAGCTTGGGAAGACCCTATTATTTAACTGCTCTGGGAAGTTTGTGCAAGGTAGCAACACTTCTGCTGTTGTGCTTTTTGATCCTGTATCATTTATTCTTAGCAGCAGTGTACATCAGCGGAAATGTACTGAATATGTTCGCCAACATGGGGATCATAGGCTGCTCTGTGATCGCCGGTAGTGCCGCTCTATATATACTTGCAGAAAATTTTGACACCTTTTGCTATCGCCCTACCAATATCCTTTTGGATATTTTATATGGTTTGTCACCTTTGACATCACCTTTTGCCATTTATGCTTTTTCCACTTCCGACAGCTTAGGCAAACACCTTCCGTTACTCATTATTAGCCTGGTAATCTGCTTGATGCTTTTGTATCTTGCCTGGACATTATACAAAAAACGCCCCAGCGAATTGGCTGAAAACGGAACCAGAATCAAAGCATATATTTACCCGGCCCGCACCATTACCACCATTGTGGCAGGTATTGCCGGAGCACTGTTTTTCAGCTCCATTTCCATCCGGGACAATCGAATCGCATGGGGAATTTTTGGTGCATTGCTTTGTACCATTGTCAGCTTTGGTACCATTAACAGTATCTACAGAACCACGATCAAGCATTTCTTCAAGCAGTGGAAGCAATTGATCCTATCCTCTGTAGTAACCGTGTCTGTTGTGCTGATCTTCCAATTAGATCTGGTTGGTTATGATAGCTATATACCGGACAAAGAAAAAATCGAAGGTATGAGTATTTACTGCAGCAGCTTTTCCGATGGATCTTCCAACATTATACTGAATGAAAACTCCTATACACCATTTTCCTCCATAGCTTCTTCTGAAGGATGGCATGTAAAACAGGCTAATCTCCTGACAGATCCGGATATATGCTATGATCTGTTGGATACTGTTGTAAATCCTGTTTCAGGAAGTGGCTATACTAGCTTTTATGCGAAGATTAAGCTAAAAAATGGATTTACCTATGAACGCAGTTATCGTATTGCTGACGAGGATTATGCAAAATTAAAACCATTTATTGAATCTGAGGATTACATCAAGACCAACTACAAATACAGTACCGGTATGTTTGGTTATCCGGATAATTTGACACTGGAATTAGAAAATACCCACATTGACCTAAATCCATCCCAAAACACACTTGCTAAATCTTCCATTCAGAAGATCATGGATGCATATTGGATTGATTTTGCAAAGAATTTCAGCTTAGAAAGCATGGCTTCCAAACTGACCATATTCAGTTTCTCCGGCAGCTATGGTACGGACGAGAATTATTTCTATTTCGCCCTGAATGTACCAAGCACCTATGAAAATACCATTAAAACAGTGGAAGAATTATATCCGGAATACTCTATTACCATAAAAGATTCCAAGGAAATTATCTCCTTGGATATCGATACCAATTATTATGATAAGATTTCCGGTACACACACTACACTGGAATCCCTTTATGAATACTTTGGATATCCGGTTAATCTTCCTGCTTCTGAGCCGGAATCCGATATCGCTGTTAAATCGGAAGGAACAATTATCTACCCCAGTGTAGATGTGAAACCTCTTCCTACTGTGGAAACATATTTTGCACTAACCATTACTGATCGTGAAATCCTGGACGAACTCTTCCCGCTTCTGTACTTTGGCAACTACCGGGATACCTTTAGTATGAAAGAATACATTCATCTTGGTTATGTACAGACATTGAATGGTAATTCTATTAGTTGCTATGTGAAACCTGAAACTTTGCCCGGGCATATAATTGAAATGATATACAAAGCGGAGCGGACGTATGAGTACTAGAGAACATTTTAAAAATGTGTACTTTTGTATATTGGAATGTCAACTAAACTTTACCCCGGGTACCATGGAATATTATTACATTCCTAGACCCAGCAAATAACAATAATCGGGGTCTCACGAATATATTTCACTATATATGCCCTCTTAGTCACAAAATCCGCATAAAAAAGGTCAAAATTGGGTCTGGAGACTTAAAACACACTCTCCAGACCCAACAATTTACTGTATGCAACAGATCTTCAATATTTCATTTATTTCTCTGGACGAACAATCGCCCTCTTATGCATCTCTTCCGTAGCAAAAGATATCTTAGTGATCACATCTCTCTTGGTGGTGTAGCACCAGAAACTGTCATCGGGTATGGAGATGTCCACGCAATCCCCTCTACCCAGATAATCATATTCAATATGCATACTTTCCAGATTCTTTGCGGTGCGAATCAGAGTGTATGGCTTACCATAGTAATTACACTCGATCCTGGTTTCATCCGGTGTCTGGATCAATTTACCCATACCCTGTTTGTAGAATTTCAAGGAACCGGGCAGGGTCTCAATACGAACATCATCCTCAAAGTAATAGGTACCGTCTTCGATCTCTTTTCTAACGCATTCTCTCTCCCAATTACTCCAGTCCGGAATATGCTCAAATTCCGTTTCACCCTCCAGTGCATGTAAACGTCCGTATTCGTCCATTTCCCAGGTCTTCTTACAGCTTTCACACCAAAGCTTTGTGCCCTCGGAATACATCCGATGCTCGGTCTTGCAAGCAGGGCATTTATAAAGCAGGCAATGAAGACCGTCAGCACGTTTCGGTTCATCGATTTTGATCTTATTTTCATACTGCCACTTAAAATCATCATATTCAAAAGCTTCCCTGATACGGGCATTGATTTCCTCCACTTTCATGGATTTTAAATCCTGACCGGTCAGGATCTGGGTCATTTCTGCCTCCACATAGGTCTTTTTGTTTTTCTTATTCCATTGGGGGCAGGTGATAAAATTACCGTGAATACGGATTACAACCACCGGCACCTTGAGAATCTTCGCGATCTTACCCACAGAATCCGGAATATAGGAGGTACAACCATCCAGGGAGTATCTGGCTTCCGGGAACAATACAAAGATATTGTTCAGCTTTTCAATACAATATTTAATATTTTTCACCAGATGGACATCTGAAATAAACTTACGTGTGCCAAGTACGCCCAGGGAACGCATCAACGGTTCTGTATAGGTATTGAAGCCTTCCAGAGTCATTACATTATTCACTCCAAAAGGAAACTCGTCTGTAGCCATTGCCATGATATTAAAATCCACCATGGAAGAATGGGTGATTAGCAGTAAGAAAGGACCTTCAATGCCTTCCATATTGATCTTAGTCAATTTAAAATTACGCTTTTTCAGATCCGGCTTGCAGATAATCGCCTTTGCAACGTCAAGCAAAAAGCATGGATCATGGGGTTTCTTGGCAAAGTCAAAATGTCTGATTTTTTCCTTTGCTGGTCCTTTGTATTCCTTCACTGTTCTGGAATTGTCTCTTTTCATAATATCCTCCGATATAATAAAAATACAATATTGTTATGCTTCAAACGTATTCATGGAATTGTTCATGGCCTCTTCCATAAACTGTCTGGTATATAAATGATAATACTGACCCTTGCGGGCAATTAATTCCTCATGGGTACCCTGTTCCACGATCTTGCCGTCATTTACCACCAGGATTACATCTGCCTGACGAATGGTAGAAAGTCTGTGTGCGATCACAAAGGAGGTTCTACCCTTCATCAAATGCTCAATGGCATCCTGAATCTTTTTCTCGGTAACGGTATCAATGGACGAGGTCGCTTCATCTAAAACGAAGATTCTTGGATCTGCCAGAATGGCTCTTGCAAAGGAGATCAACTGTTTTTCACCGGTAGAAAGTAGATCACCGCCTTCTCCCACATCACTATCATATCCCTTATCCATGCGTTCAATAACACCCTCTGCGGATACGCTTCTGATTGCCTCTTCAATCTGCTCCATGGTTGCGTTGGGATTTCCATAACGGAGATTCTCCAAAACGGTTCCTGAGAACAAATGGGGGGTCTGAAGCACATATCCGATATTGCTATGAAGCCATAACTGAGAACGTTCTCTGGCATCTCTGCCATCGATGAGCACCCGACCTGAAGTAGGTTCAAAAAATCGGCAAACCAGATTTACCAGAGTGGATTTACCGGCACCCGTCTCTCCTACAATCGCCACATTGGTTCCCTGTGGCACATGGAGATTGAAATGCTCCAACACATATTCATCCCCATCCGGATATTTAAAGGAAACATCCTCAAAAGTAATATCTCCATGAATGGGTTCCCAGTTTTCTTTCTTGGGTTCAAAGGAGTCACCATATTTCTCAATCACTTCCTTAGAATCACTGACATCTGATTCCGTTTCCATCAATCTTGTGAAACGCTCTACATTTACCTGTACGGTAATCAAATCTGAAATCACTCGAACCAGCCATTGAACAGGCTCCATAAGCCCCAATGCATAGGACATAAAAACGGACAATGTACCGATCTCCAGCACACCTTCTACGGAGATCATACCGCCCCTCCAAAGCACCAGTGCCAGTGCGATGGATGCGGAAAAAGAGATCATGGCAGAAAACATTGCACGATAATGGGTTCCATGCACGGATACCTTCTTCATCTCCGCAGTAGTTTCATTGAAATTATCTTCCATCTTCTTTTCAATCACCAGGGTTTTGGTAGTCTTCGCACCGGTAATACCTTCGTTAAAATTACCTGTAATCCGGGAGTTAACTTCTCGTATCCGACGATTTAAGGTTACCAGCTTCTTTTGAAAAAATGCAGCCGCACCCGCAGCAATAGGCACCACAATAAGCACCCACAAAGCCAGTTTCAGGTTAATTCTCAGCATAACTACGATGGCACCTATAATATAGCTGCACTGCCAAATCCCGTCGATCAGACCCCAGGAAACCAGGGAGCCGATACGATTGGTATCACTCATTACTCTTGCATGGATATATCCAACACTATTTTGATTATAATAGGAAAACGCCAAAGTCTGAAGATGATTAAAGCTTGCCCTCTTCATATCACGTCCCACATACATTTCCACCTGACAAGCCTGATAAGCAGAAATACCATTGGAAATAATCTGGAAGATCAAAACCAATACATACACCAAAATAAAATATGGCAGAGTATCCAGTGTCCCACCTGTAATAAAGTGGTTCAGTGCATATCTTTGGAACAGGGGCAGCACAATGTCTACCAGACCTCCCGAAAACGCCAGCACTACCATACTAATCAGTATCCATTTATACGGTTTTAAATAAGGAATTAATTTGTTCAGACCAAAATAAGGCAAGGACACATATTCCTGCTTCTCTTCATTATGACTCATCCGAACTCACCTCCTCAGGCAGACTCATCTGCATATCATAAATCCTTCGATATGTACCATTTTTAAGCATCAATTCTTCATGGGTACCGATCTCCACGATCTTACCCTTATCCATAACCATGATACAATCCGCCTGCATCAGAGTGGTCACTCTGTGTGCGATCAGAATCACTGTGGAGGTCCCCAGATTCTTCCGAAGCTCCTGGCGAATCTTTGCGTCCGTATCTGCATCCACTGCAGAAAGGGAGTCATCAAATACCATGATCGGTGTCTGCTGGGTCAACATTCTGGCAATGGCGGTACGCTGTTTCTGTCCTCCGGACAAAGTAACACCACGTTCACCTACAATGGTATCATAGCCTTTTGTAAACTCTGTAATTGATTCATCCACACAGGCAATAGCTGCCGCTCTTCTGATGTCAGCAAGATTTATTTCTTTTTTGGTAATACCGATATTTTCTGCAATGGTTCTGGAAAACAGGAATGGCTCCTGTAGCACCATACCGATATGGGAACGAACCCATTCTCCCTTCATATCTGCCACATCCACACCACCGATGGTGATCTGTCCGTTTTCTTTTGGAAGATCATATAAACGGTTTAACAGATACATCAGGGTAGATTTACCCGATCCGGTACTGCCCAGGATACCAAAGGTAGTTCCCTGAGGAATCTTAAAGCTGATATCCTGCAAAATCGGAGCTTCCCCATAGGAAAAGTTTACATTTTTAAATTCAATATCTCCCCTCATATCCGGCGTTACAGCGCCCTCTTTATCGAGCTCCGCCTCAGAATTCATAATATATCGGATACGCTCAATAGATACACCGGCTTTACTCATCTCAGAGATCATTCTTCCAAGAGATCTTACAGGCCAGGTAAGCATGCCATTATAGGAAATAAATGCAATGTACTCTCCCGCTGTCATCTCCCCATTTACGGCAAAGATTGCACCCAGGATCACTACAAGCATAATCTGTACACCGGACATAAGATCTCCGGCTCCCCAGAAATATGCCAGCAGTTTACAAAGCTTCATCCATGCATCGGTATAAATATTATTCTGCTTCTCAAATCTTTCCTTCTCATACTTTTCACGTCCGAATGCTCTGACAACACGTACTCCCGTAAGGTTCTCCTGCGCAATGGTGGAAAGCACTCCTTCATTTTCATCACATTCCATAAATCGTGTTCTGATATGAGAATGGAAATAGGTAGAATACGCAATGATGATGGGAATGGAACAAATCGCAACCATGGCCAGCTTTACATTCATAGAGAACATAAAGATCAAAGACATGGTAATTAAAATGAC
>JAZUCP010000258.1:0-9967 GCA_045639165.1 Acetatifactor sp.
TGCTTCACCTACTTTGTCATAAATGTCACTATTTACCGGATAACTCCATACAGCTGCCTGCTCCGGCAAAACTGCTGTAAAGATATTTCCCACAATATAAGGGTACAGATAATAGTGAATCTGGTCAGAGGTTGAAGTCAAAGGATGCAGACTCATGGTCTTATAATCCATTCTCTGCCCGCCGCTGGCACAATTTTCAAAAATCACATTGGGATGCCTGCGGCTTATTTCTTCCACCCACTCGGCTCTCGCCTTGCAATGTGCTTCCAAGCCATCTCCCAGACTGTCACTGTTAAGCTCAGTACCCGGACCACACTCCTCGTTATAATCAAACTTAATATAATCTGCCTTATACTCATCACACATTCTGTCTATTGCTTCTGTAAGATAAGCTCTAACTTTTGTGTGCCTGAAATCCAGAAAATAGCGTCCCATTTCACATACTTTCTGTCCGTTTCTGGTAATAAAGCAATCATCTGTATAATAATCCAGCATCTCCCTACAGTCTTTTCCTACCACTTCCGGTTCGATCCACAGACCAAACTTCATACCAAGTGAATGCACAAAATCTGCAGTCTTCGCCACCCCGTCAGGGAACCGATCCTTACTTTCCAGCCACTTACCGGTATTTGGGTAAATCAAATCCGGATGCACATCATCATGCCAGCCACAATCAATGACATAATAATCTACGCCTAAAGCTGCTATTGTAGGTGCTAAAGAAGCGGTAAGCTCCTGACTCGGCGCATTCCACGCAAGATGCATATATTCGTTAAAGATAACCGGCAAATCCACATCCGGCTCACAGTACGTCAACAAGCTTCGACGATAAACAGTCATCTGTCCCAGTACTTCGTTCAGGGAATCCCCATAAGCAACTGCCACTGCAACAGTAGTATAACTCTCTCCCGGTGCGAGACATTTATGCCAGGAATGATACATAGCATCGGGACCACTCAAATACAGATAATAATCCTCGCCAAGCGGACCCAATTCATAGTACCAGTCATTGTCACTCTCAATCTGGAACATCACAAAACGACTGTTCTTTCGATTCTCAATGATACCCTGCGGAAAGAATGTATCCGTAGACTTGCTGCCAATATTGACCTTACGCAAGGTGGCAGGGGCACGGAATAAGTGCAGTTCTTTAAAACTGTTTACTACAGGCTGATTTTCATAATGATGGCAGCTGGTAAACTGGTGAAAATACATGTCTTCCATCCCTGCTTCACTGCCGCCAAACCCCATCAGCAATGCCGATGCCACACTTTCTAAAGTAACCTGCTTCTCTGCAATATTTGTTACCCGATTCCACGTTCTGACTGCATTCGTTCCTTCACATATACAATAGTAACTTTCCACTGCTAACCGTTTTGAACAGGTAACGATACAAAGCCGGTTTCCCTGAATACTGTGAGAAACATATTTTAACTGCTTTTTCTCGATGGTACCAAGGCGCTTATGGGTTCCGCCAAATCCGGGATGCTCGTCGCCGGCACACTGGATATCTACTGTGTCAAAACCTTCCGGCATTACAACCGTCTGATCATCAAGTACTACAAAATGCAAATTTCCAAATTTAATATCCATTGCTGCTCCTTCCCGAAACATTTATTCCCCTCTTTGATACAGCTCCAGCTCAGCACACATCAAAATAAACGCACCTGAACCATGCAGATCGTTTTTCAGCTTCGCACGCTTGATATAATGCTCATAGGTTCCTGCCTCAATGCAGGTACCGGTACAGATATTATCAATCACCAGAGCACCGTTTTCATCGTAATAAAGCCTATTTTCAATTCCCTGATATGCTTTTTCAAAAACAGCGCTGTATTCTTTTTCCAGAATTCCCTTTCGAATCGCTTTCGCATATGAGTAAACAAAAAGGCAGGTGCAGGAGCTTTCTACCCAGTTGCCCTCTTTTCCCGGCTGATCCAGTACCTGAAACCACAAGCCGGTTTCGGGATCCTGATATTTTACCAGTGCCTTTAACAAATCCACCTCTATCTGCTTCAACCGTTCTACTGCAGGATGATCCGCCGGTATTTCATCCAGAATATCCAGAATCGCAACCGCATACCAGCCCACAGCACGCCCCCATATCTGACCGGAAAGGCCGGTTTCAGGATCTGCCCAAGCTTCTTCCTTAGAATCATCCCAGCCATGGAAGTAAAGTCCGCTCTTCTCATCTTTCATATGGTCGTTCATCAAAAACACCTGTCTGATGGCACGCTCCCGCAGCGTGGGATCCCCGAAACGCTTTGCATACTTTACCGACAAAGGGCCTGCCATATACGCTCCGTCCATCCACATCTGATAAGGCTGGGTCATCATATGCCAATAACCGCCATACTGATTAACCGGCCAGAAATACATGGACTGACCGATTGTCTTAATCGCTTTCATGTACTTTTCATCACCGGTTTCGTCATAAAGGTCATAAAGCAAAATACATGGCTGCTTGCAATCTAGCATGGTAAGGGATCTTTCATTATAATATTTGCCTTCTGTTTCCGGAATCGTCAGCTCATGACACACACCATAAAGGCTTCCGTCCTGTGCAAGCACGGTATCAAAATATGTTTTTATGTAATCAAAATATTTCTTGTCTCTCGTAAGATGCCAGACTCTCTGCATTCCGGATAAAAACACCCCCGGAATATAAAACATGGCGCCTCTGGGCCAGAGCTCATGAGGTGCTTTGTAACCCATAATCGCATCGCAGGCCAACTTTGCATATTCTAATGATGTTTTCTTCATATCTGCATTTCCTCTCTATCAACTCTTTACAGAGCCCATCATGACGCCCTTTTCAAAATACTTCTGCAAAAACGGATATAAAATAACGATCGGCGTTGAAACCACAACAATGATCGCATACTTCATCAACTGTGCATAACGTGTCATAACAAAATCTCCCTTGAGAGCCATGTCTTCTTCCAACAAATTTCTTACTGCCAATTGAATGGGATACAATTTCTTGTCTCTTAAATAAATAGATGCCTGGAACCATCCGTTCCAATATCCTAATACATGATAAAGCACAAGCACTGCCAAAGTTGCCTTACTCAGCGGAATCATAATCTTAAACAATATCTGCAAGTACGAACCGCCATCCAGTAAAGCAGATTCTGTCAGGCTCTCTGGAATGGACTGAAAAGCAGTTTTTAAGATAATCATATGTACCGCATTGATCAGACCGGGCAGGATCAGAGACATATGGCTGTTCAATAGTCCCAGATTTTTAACCAGCATGTAATTCGGTACCAGACCACCGTTAAAATACATGGTGATAATCACCATCATTGCGATTGCACTTTTAAACATGGGACCCTTCTGGCTCAAAAAGAATGCACCCAAAGCAGTAAAAAACAGATTCATAAAGGTACCTACTACTGCAAGAAAAAGGGTATTCAGAAAACCGGAGATCAGCAAGGGATGCTCAAAAACAGCTTCATATGCGCCGAACTCATACGGTGCCAAAGGTGCCAACAATATACCGGAATGTGACACAAGCTTTATCGGGTCACTGAAAGAAGCAATCACCACATAATAAAACGGATATGCCGTAATTACGACGAGAAACAGCATCAATATAATATTAAAAAAATTAAATACTTTTCTTCCTGTTAATTTCATTCTGTCACCTCCTTACCACAAACTTACATCTGACACTTTGGCACTGATTTTATTTGCTATAATAACCAGAATAAAATTTATAATCGTGTTAAACAAGCCTACTGCAGCACTAAAGCTATAGTCCATATCCACAAGACCTTTTCTATATACATACGTAGAGATAACATCTGCCGTCTCATATATTCCTTCATTATACAGAAGTAATATCTTCTCATGACCAACATTCATAATAGAACCGACTCTCAAGATTAACTGAATAATGATCATCGGTGCAATCCCCGGAAGGGTTACATGAAGTGTCTGCTTGAACCTGCCCGCACCATCGATCGCAGCCGCATCATACAATTCCATATTGATTCCGGATAGTGCGGAAAGATAAAGGATGGAACCAAACCCCACACCACTCCAGATAGAAGAGATCACCTCAATCGGCACAAAGAATTCTTTTTGAGCCAGCAAAGAATTCTTCTCAAAATCAAACAAATCAATTAAAATTTTTGTAATAAAGCCATTAGTAGAAACAAATTCCTTAACCATGGCACAAATGATAACAACAGATATAAAATAGGGCAGATAAGATATGGTCTGCACTACCTTTTTAAATTTCTTACTACGAAGTTCATTTATTAAAAGTGCCAATACAATCGGTGCTGGAAACCCGAAAATCAGATGTGCAAAGCTGATAATCAGGGTATTACGCAAGGTACGTCCGAAGTATATAGAATCAAAAAAATCCTTAAAATGGTCAAATCCAACCCATTCACTTCCCAGAATCCCCAGTCTGGGTCTGTAATCCTGAAAGGCAATCACTACACCGCCCATCGGGATGTAATGAAATACCACATAATACAGCACTACCGGAATGACCAATAAATATAAACCGCCATATCGTTTCATGTCTTTCCTGATACGTTTTGTCATATTTCATCTTCCTTTCCAAAAAATAGGCGGTATTACTCCAATCCAACTTGGCAATACCGCCTATTATCCTAATATGAGCTTACAGATTATCTTGCATTGAATTCATCTAATGCAATCTGCGCAATTTCAATTCTTCTGTCAAGACCTAGTTCTTTCAGCTTTGCAATATAAGCATCAAAATTATCCAGAGATTCCTCACCAGTAATAAACTTGGTACGCATTTCAGCATAATGAGTATTTGTTTCTGATACAATTCGGTTATACTCATCTAATAAATCTTCGGGGATAACTATGGTAGGAACCATATAATCATAGCGGTCATTCGCATCCCATGCTTCTACCGCACCTCTCTGTTCCGGCATTGCGGTTACCTGTTCAAAATACTCTAAGCGGCTGACATATGGCCAGAAGGAACCACCGCGGCTATACTGATTCATCATCTGTCCAGAGGTCAATCCGTCAGGATTATTGGTAACAAGCTCGGTATAAACCGGAGCACCATCTACCATTTCATAGCTTACACCTTCAATACCAAACTGCTGGAACAACTGTCCTTCTTCTGAATAGTTCCAATCTAAGAACTTCATTGCAAGCTCTTTATTTTCACAATCTGTAGTAATAAGTCCCTTAAAGGAAGCAACTGCTAATTCTGTAGCACCATAATAAGCTTTCTCACCATTCGGTCTCAATAAAGAACTGATACCTCTCAGCTCTGCATCCGGATTTTCTTTCTCCATATTCGGAACATAAGTACCAAGTCCGCCAATTACAGAATGCAGTACTACACCGGTACGTCCGTCATAAAGCATACCGTCTACACTTGCCTGATCTAAGGTAAGGAAGTCCGGATTAATCAAGCCTTCTTCATACATGGTATGGAAAAATTCAAATACCTGCTTCTGCTCAGGTTCTGCCCAACCAAGATGATATTTTCCATCAGCATCTACATATGCATTAGAGGTAACCAATTCGTATGGTGAACTGAAAAAACCATAGCCAAAGAGCAGACTAAATCTAGAAGAGGACACTGCCAACGGATATTCCGCACCCTTCTCTGTCTTAAATGCTCTTAACATATCCAGGAATTCATCAGGCGTAGTAGGTGCATCAAGCCCCAGATCATCCAGCCAGTCGCCACGTACGATCAGACCGTTTGTTGCCATCATCTTCTCACTACCTGTAATGTTGGCGAAACCTAAGATACTGCCGTCAGCCATTGTCAGCTCCTTGCGTGCGTTTGGATACTGCTCTAAGACTGCTGCATAGTTAGGAGCCCACTCATTGATTTCATCCCATGTCAAAGGAGAAATCATGCCATCATCTATCATCTGCTGATCACTGCTGGTAAGTACCGGTGCCCACATAATGATATCCGGCATCTCATCTCCTGCAAGCGTCAGATTGTATGCATCTTCTGTTTCATATGTAATAACTTCCAGCTTAACACCCGTTCTCTTCTGATACTCTTCAAAGTAAGGTGTCTGGGTAATATCCATGGAATCCGGAGTCGTCTTGAAATCGTAGTACATCATTGCAATAGATAATGTTTCATCTGTATCCAAAGGATAAGTTACTGCTTCATCTACGGGATCACTTTCAGTTGTTGATGATTGAGGTGTTGATGATTCCTTTACTTCACTTTTCTGAGTACTTTCCTGTGAAGTTTCATTACTTTCATTACCGCAAGCTACCAATGAGCATACCATTGTAGCTGCAAGAAGAATTGAAATCAATTTTCTCTTCATACCTTTTTTCTTCCTTTCTTTTTCTTCCTTCAAAATAAATTTAATTTTTGTAAGTTACGTGTTTGCTTCGAAGCTGATTTCATTATAAGTCGTTTTTTCCTGCTTCTAAAGAGCCAAAAGCAGACATTTCCATACGCAAAACGAACATTTTGATGCGAAAACAAATACTACCACGTTTAAAATCATTCAACTTTCTCCCCTCTCCGAAACATTTTCCGCAATGTGTTAGGAGAAATATTTTTTAACTGTTTAAAAATCTTTATATAATAGCTTGCAGAAGAAAAGCCCGATCTGAGCGCAACTTCGGTAATACTAAGTCTATTGTCTGCAAGCAGTTCAATCGACTTGTTAACCCTTACCAAATTTACATAATCATTGAAGCTTCTATGAAAATATGCCTTAAATATTTTAGAAAAATAATAATAACTAAACCCGCAGGCTTGTGCTATATCAGACAGATTTACCTCTGCGTAATGTTTATCAATATATTCATGTATAAAATGTACTGTATTCTGATTCAAAACCGGCACTTCTGCATCCTGGGCAGCATTGTGCCAATAGCGGATGACCCAGGAAAAAATTCTCAGAATCCCAGAACGGATTGCCAATTCATATCCATATTCCGTATTCTCTTTTTCCCGGCAAATATAATCAAATTCTGCCGGAATAAAAGTTCCTGCCAGAATGTCTGCAGGGAACAATCGATTCTGGCCCAGATTTTGAAATACATATGGTATGGAATATTCCAGTTCTGTAACACTCTGTTCAGAAGAATACAGCACCTGCGGTATAAATTTGATACATACAAGCAAACGATCCTCGTCATAAATCCCTCGCGTGGTATGTGGTTCTCTGGCATTGATCACAAACATAGAACGTTCCGGCATCTGATAAACTGTTCCATTCAACATGACTTCATAATCCCCCTTCATCGGATAGAGAATCTCAATATAATCATGATAGTGCATATATAGGTTTTCCCAATTTCCAACAGGCTCATTATCCGGCATGATCAAAAAATCCACCGGCTGTGGAATATTATTTATTTTTTCAATGCCCTCATCTCTTATTGTTTTCATCGTTTCCTCCCAGAAAGCAAAATATTTATATTTTTCACCAAAATAATAATATCATACAGCAAAATATTATGATAGACTTTTTTTATCAATATTTTTGAAAGGAGATTCATTTATGAGCAAAAAACTAAAAATCGGCATTATCGGTGCAGGCAGCATTGCTACTGTTGCCCATATGCCGGGGTTCGCCAAAATGGACAATGTAGAAATCGTCGCAGTGTGTGACATCAAACCGGAGAAGGCCAGAATCCTCGCCGAGAAATATGATATACCTATGGTCTTCGAGGACTATATGGATGTGATCAATCTTCCCGATCTTGATGCCATTGACATCTGCACCCCCAATTACCTCCACTCAACAATTGCTGTAGCTGCGCTGGAAAACGGTCTTCATGTATTTTGCGAAAAACCTGACGCTATCAATGCAGCTGAGGCAGAAAAGATGCAGGCTGCTGCTGAAAAAAGCGGTAAGGTACTGATGGTTATGAGAAACAACCGATATATGCAGGTAGCATCTTTCTTGAAAGAATACATTGCCTCCGGTAAGATGGGCGACATCTATGCAGCTCGCTGCGGCTGGCAGAGACGCCGGGGCATCCCTGGAAAGGGCGGTTGGTTCACAACCAAAGAACAATCCGGTGGTGGGCCCTTGATCGACCTTGGTGTACATATGATCGACCTGACAATGTGGCTTATGGGTAATCCGAAACCGGTTGCTGTAAGCGGATGTACTTATAATGCATTTGCAGACAGTGACGTATCCGATTCTGAACACTCTGATTTCGGAGAAAAAAATAACGACGGTACCTTTGATGTAGAAGATCTGGCAATGGGATTCATCCGCTTTGACAATGGCGCATGCATGCAAATTGAATTCTCCTGGGCATCCAATATTGCAAATGAGCAACGATTTTTTGAATTGCGCGGTACCAAATCCGGTGCTATATGGTCTTCTGCAAACAATCAGTTAGGGATTTATGAAGAGGCATTCGGCAAAACTGTAGATTATCTTCCAAATATTACAAATGATACCGGTGTACATAATCACGAATTAAATCTTCGCCACTTTGCCGATGTGGTGCTGAATGGTACCGAGCCGATGTTTGTTCCACAGCAGGGTGTCAATATGGTACAGATTCTGGAGGCTCTTTATAAATCAGCCGAGACCGGCAAAGAGGTACTTATATGATCAGAGTAACTGTATGGAATGAATTTTTGCATGAAAAGGAAGATGCGAAAGTAGCTGAGATCTATCCGGACGGAATCCATAACGCAATTGCCGATTTTCTACGCAGTGACGATATTCAAGTGCATACAGCCACATTAGATGATCCGGAATGCGGTTTGACAGAGGAAGTCTTAGCCCAGACGGATGTTCTAATATGGTGGGCTCATTGCGGACATGGCAGAGTACCTGATGAAATTGCTGCACGAGTGCGGGACGAAGTGATAAAGGGAATGGGCTTCATCAGTTTACATTCCGCCCATCTTGCGAAACCATTTACAATGCTGATGGGTACTTCCTGTAATCTCGGATGGCGCGAGGAGCTGGACAAGGAACGTATCTGGACAATCAATCCTGCTCACCCCATAGCAAAAGGTATTGGTCCCTATTTCGAACTTCCTCACGAGGAGACCTATGCAGAACCCTTTGGCATTCCCAATCCTGACGAGGTAGTCTTTATTGGTTGGTATGACGGAGGCGAGGTTTTTCGCAGCGGCTGCACCTTCCACAGAGAGAACGGTAAAATCTTTTACTTCCAGCCGGGACATGAAACCTTTCCTACCTTCTATGATACCAATGTACAGACAATCATCCGTAATGCTGTATATTGGGCAGCACCGCAATTTCGTCTGGAAACTCTCGACTGTCGGTATATGCCAAGACTTGAAAACAAATGACGTATTGAAGAGAAAGAAAGCGAGGAAAAAGCGGTGAAAAAAACAGGAATTGCCGTGGTTGGATATGGCGGCATGGGCGGTTGGCACTGCAAAAAGATAAGTGAGATCGAAGAATTAGAGCTTATCGGTGTTTATGATGTTTTAGAGAGCAGAAATGCAGCAGCAGAAGAAAATGGCATTCATGCTTATGCATCTTTAGAGGAGCTTTTATCAGATCCGGCGGTTACTATTGTAACCGTAGCGATCCCTAACCAGCTCCATATGGATGTGTGTATTCAGGCCATGGAGGCAGGTAAGCACGTGGTATGCGAGAAACCGGTGTCCTTGAATCACCAGGAATTGCAGCGGATGATTGACGCATCTAAAGTAAATAAGGTGTTGTTTACAGTTCATCAAAACCGTAGATGGGATGAGGACTATCGGACCATCAGACATATCTATGAAGCAGGTACTTTAGGAAAGGTATTCCGTATTGAGTCAAGAGTTCATGGTTCCAGAGGAATCCCGGGCGACTGGCGCAATCAGAAAGAATGCGGCGGCGGTATGGTTTTGGACTGGGGGGTACACCTGTTAGATCAGATCATGCAGATGATCCCTAAAAAGATAGTTTCCATTTATGCGGACCTGTCCTATGTGACCAATGAAAAGTGCGACGATGGTTTCACAATATACATCAAGTTT
>JAZUCP010000259.1:0-6684 GCA_045639165.1 Acetatifactor sp.
GGTAGGGGAATCATGTCTTGATGAGACTGCAGGATACCCCGCCCGGAAAAAAGGGGAAATCACACCGGATTTCCCCTTCACATTTATCACGATTTATCTCTTCCCCTACTTTACCAGATAAAGAACTCGCTTCCTTTGAGCTTGGTCAATGCTTCTACAAAGAAGAAATCACCATAAATAATCGGAATATGTACGCAGTGCATCTGATTTTCACTAAGAGGATATCTCTCCGTACCCATCAACACCAGTGCATCCTGGTCTTCTTCGTAATTGCAGAAATGTTCATCGGTAGCCTTTAAGATATTGATCGCTTCCTGAGTATATCTTCTGCTCTCTTCCTCTGAAACATATTTTGCGATCTCCAGCATACCGCAGGCAGCACATACACCTGCTGTACTATCATAATATACAGGGCTTTTCGGAGCACAGAAATCCACAAGAGTAAGATAATTGGTTTTCTTGCAGTTTTCGATAAAGTAATCTGCTGTACGCTTTGCAGCTTCCAGATATTCCGGTTTACCTGCGTGCACGTAGGAAATCACGGAACCATATACCGCCCAGGCAAGACCTCTTGTCCAGCAGGAATCTTCAGCATATCCCTGTCCACCGATAACCCTTTTCACGCCAACCTTATCTACTTCATGATCCACGATATGATTGGTGCTTCCGTCAGGACGAATGTGGTCTCTCATGGCCATTTCCATATGTCTCATAGCGATCTTCTTAAATCTGTCATCACCGATTTCATCAGATGCCCAGTATAATAGGGACAGATTCATCAGACAGTCAATAATGGAGAAACCTGCATTGCCCATATCTCCCCAAGAACCATTCCAAGCACGAATATAATCCCCGGCAATATTATATCTGGAGAACAATGTAGATGCCGCGAACAGATTGCGCACGCAGGAGGCCTGATTACCGGTCAAACGATAGTTCGCTCCACTTGTCAGATGCCACATGAATCCTACATCATGGTGAAGTGCCTTGTAGTTCTTCAACGCCTCATCTAAAAGCTCCTCTGATCTCTCCGCAGTCTTTCTATATTCTTCATTCCCGGTTTCATTGTACATAAGCCACATCATACCGCCCCAGAAACCATTGGTCCACCAGCCAACTCCCTTAACAAATTTATCATCATGCTCACCATTCACTGTGGTATACGGAAGCTTATTACGGCTCTTGATGGCTGTTTTGGATAATTTTTTCTCAACCTTTTCCCAGGTTGCGTCGATCCAGCTTTGATTTTCTGCAATTACATTTTTCATGTTCTCATATCCTTTCTTATTAACAATTATCAACACAAAATAATTGATTATAAATATATGATAGTAAATTGCAGTTTTTCTCACAATGCATTATAATATTATTTACTAACCTTTTTAGTTATTTAATGCAAAAATTTTGCGAAATGCGACAGAAAGAGGGGAAAATTTATGTTTACTTTATTGCGTGGCGGTTATCACACAAGACCTGTAAAAGAATTTAGTCTGGCCAGACCGCAGGGGATCAGCAATTACGTGATCCTGCTTCTGAAAACACCTGTACTTTTCGAGATAGAAGATCACTCCTACCATATCACAACCAACAGCATCATGATCATTCCTCCCAATATCTCTTATCAGTATTCGGCTCTGGATGTTGATTTTCAAAATGACTGGATGCATTTTGACTGTGAAGAAGATTCCTTCAAGGATACCTTCTCCCATCTGTTCAGCCGGCCTGTTCCGGTGCGCAATTCTACGCAGTTTTCGCAGTATTTCCAGCACATTTTATGGGAGTACCACTATGCCTGCCCAGAGTTTATGCAGCAGAATGTAGACATGCTCTTCCGGATAATGATGAACAAGCTATATCAGGAGCATCAGGAATGGGAATCCAATGAAAACTATACCCCCTATGCGTCTGCTTTGCAGGAGCTGCGTCTTACCATGCAGTCCCAGCCCAGCAAAAACTTCACTCCACAGGAGCTGGCCGAAAAAATGAATGTAAGCCCCTCTTATTTCCAGCATTTATATAAGGACTTTTTCGGGATTCCGTTCAAAAAAGATTTGATTGATATGCGGTTAAATTATGCCTGCAGCCTGATCACCGATACCCCTCTGACTTTTGAACAGATTGCATACACCAGCGGCTACACCAATGAGATTCATTTTTACAGACAATTTAAGAAAAAGACCGGCATGACTCCGGGCGAATACCGGATGTCCATGGGGTCTTTATCTCAAATCTGATTTATAATCTTAACTTTTGTACTGCTTTCTCTTCAATGAGGCACTCTGCATGCTCCTGAAGGTAGCTGACCTTATCCTTAGTGGCACCAAACAGGCTGCCATATTCCAGTGCCAGAATGCAGGCACGACTGTAGCGTTTGTAGGAAGCTGCAGCTTTTTCCAAATGCAGGTAGTAAACACCTTTCATCACATAAAGAACACTGTTTACCCGCAGATTCTTGGGCAGCATCCTTGCATAATCACAGAGACCCCGCATGGTGGGGAAGGTAAAGATCGCAAAATCCGGCTGAACCGGCTTGGTTCCTTCTGTGGCCGCGGCTCCTTTTTGCTTTTGTCCGTCCGGTGTACTTACCCCACCAGCTCCGGTCAAAAGTTTTTCCATATTTTCAGGGGTGATTTCCCCTCCCGCAAGCTTCTGCTCAAATACCTTCTTCATCTCCCGCAGGTATTCCATCAAGGTGGGATTGTTCCGGATCTCATCCGGTGTCTTCTCGGAAAGAGTCAGTATCATCCCCTGATCCGGCATCAGCATAATCTGCATATCCATGGCAAACTCAGGAGGCTTATAGCCCACCTCTTCCACTGCCTGGGCAATGATATGCTCCACCATCTCCTTTGCCTTCTGGGTACGGGTCACAAAATCCTTATATGTAATTTCATACTCTGCCAGTTCTTCCTGGGACAGATAACATTTTACGGTTTTATCATCAATTCTTTCTATTCTCATCTGACTCCTCAATTTCTCATACCGGGTGTCAAAAAAAGTGAGCTCCTGAATTTTGCCCACACTTCATTATATAGTTTAGCACTTTTTAAAATAAAAGTCTATTCTTTTTTGGGTTTTTCCGCTAAAATTAAATTACAGTTTACTATACAAAACAGACACATGGGAAGGAATCAAATGAGCACAAAGAAAACTGACGAACTGCTGGGAATTTCCAGACAAGCGGAGGAACAATATTTGTCCCGGACATTAGAAGTGATCCATAATAATATTGAAAATTATGGGCGGGATGTTGCACGAATGCGGGCGGAAATCGATGATATGTTGGATCATTTTCACGATGATAACCCGGAGCTGATCAACACCCTGGAAAACACAATGACACTGCACGATGGACTGTATCGTGCTCTTGAGCGCAATGAACGTGCACTGGCAAAGCCTTATTTCGGGCGGATCATCTTTCGGGATGAAACCTATGAAAAGGAAGAGTCTATTTATGTGGGTAAGGGTGGTATCGCCAAGGATGCTACCAATCTGGTGGTCATCGACTGGCGTGCTCCGGTAGCAAATGCTTATTACGAGAACGGCCTGGGAAAATGCACCTATCCGGCTCCCGACGGCAAGGAGATCGCCATTGATCTGAAGCTGAAGCGAACCTATGAAATTGAAAATGGCAAGCTGCTGAATTTATTTGACAGCGAAGTCATCTCCAATGATGACCTGCTGACCAAATACCTGGCCCAGAACAAGCAGGCGGTGCTGGGAGATATCGTGGCTACCATTCAGCAGGAGCAAAATGCCATTATCCGCAAAACGCCCTATCACAATATTATCGTCCAGGGTGTGGCCGGCTCCGGTAAAACCACCGTAGCCATGCACCGCATTTCCTATATTCTTTACAATTACGCGGATCGTTTCCGCCCCGATGATTTTTATATTGTGGGCAGTAACCGAATTCTGTTGAATTATATCACCGGCGTCCTGCCCAGTCTGGACGTGTACGGAGTCCGCCAGATGACCATGGAGCAGCTTTTTATCCGGCTGCTGTATGAAGACTGGGATGAGAAAAAATATTGTATCAAAAGTACGCAGCAAGGAAATACCAAGGGCATCATAAAGGGAAGTCTTCACTGGTTTAAGGATCTTCAGGAATTCTGCCGGCAATTGGAATGGAGGGTAATTCCCAGGGACTCCATCTATCTGAATCCTCGCCAGTTTGTAGAGGGACTGCGAAATGGCAAGGCCGGTGTCTATGACGAGCGGGAATATGATACAGACACACCTGTAAAACCGATACTTCTGGTGGACGGAGCCGCTGTAGAACGATATATCCAACAAAATCCCACTATATCCATTCAGAACAAGATCAATATGCTGAATGACCGGTTGACCACCAAGATTCAGGATGAATTTCTGGGAAAAGGTGTGAAATACACTGAGCCGGAAAAGAAAGCCATTCTCCACGCCTACAGAGGGCGCTATGGAGCCAAAGAGTGGAAGGGTTCTATTTTTGAATTGTACATGGATTTTCTAAAGCAGCAGGTACGCAAGGGACATGATGTGGATTTTCCGGATAACAGCCTGGATGTATACGATCTGGCTGCTTTAGCTTACCTCTATAAACGGGTAAAAGAAACAGACATTATTCAGGAGGCAAGCCATGTGATCATCGACGAAGCCCAGGACTTTGGCATGATGACTTACTGCGTTTTAAAGGCCTGTATCAAGGACTGTACCTACACCATTATGGGGGATGTGTCCCAAAATATTCACTTCGGATACGGTTTAAATGACTGGGAGGAATTAAAGGAGCTCTACCTGCCCGATCCCATGGATCATTTCGGAACCTTGAAAAAAAGCTATCGTAACACAGTGGAAATCTCCCATTTTGCCACTAAGATCCTGCATCATGGAAGCTTCTCCATCTATCCGGCGGAGCCTATTATCCGTCATGGTAAGGAACCTGCCTTAGAACAGATTCCGGACGATGCATCGTTGATCCGTCGAACTGCGGCCATCTGTAAGGACTGGCAAAAACGAGGGCTTAACACCATCGCCATTATCTGCCGAGACCAAAGGACTGCTGCTGCCACTGCAAAAGAACTGAAAAAACATATCGATATTATGGAAAGTGATCTGGAAACCGCGGAATTCGGCAATGGAATTCTGGTTCTTCCTGTGGAATATACCAAGGGTCTGGAATTTGATGCGGTACTGATCTTGAATCCAACCAGAGAGGACTATCCGGTGGACGATGGACATGCCAAGCTGCTTTACGTGGCCGCTACCCGTGCACTCCATGAGCTGCATGTGCTGCACACAGGCAACCTGACCGGCCTGATCGCAGATCCACTGCCGGAGAGAAGTACTTTACAGCCGAGCAGCCTTCCCGCTTCTGTAAGAAAAGAAGATGCCGTAATCAAGAAGAAAGAATCCGAGAATCCCGATCCGAAAACTTCCGCTGCAAGGAAGCCCATTATCATTTCCACACCGGCGGACAAGCAGCCCATGAGACCTAAGGTGACTGTCAGAACAACATCCAACTCTCCGACCACTACCAGACCTATTCAGACAGATTACACCACTGCCGGGCTCCAGCAGCCTCTGTATAAGCAGCCTGCACCTGCGGTTACAAAAGTAACATCCGGAATTCAATTTGGGGATATGCCAGCCACTGAAAAGCTGCGTCCTGTGGGGCATTCAAAGATAGACTTGGCGGTTCGCTGGGTTTCCAGACAGACCGACGGTCTTTATATCCAGAGCCGATATGGACTGCTGCGGTTAAGTCCCATTACCAGTTCCATTATCCGCGTTACCTTTACCACCGCCAATCGAATCCGGGATGGCGTCCATCCCTTGATTGAAGTGAACCGAACGGAACGTGCCTGGATGTTTAAGGAAGCACCTAAAACGGTAGAACTGACCACAGATGAGATCTGTCTTCAGATTGATAAAGCATCCGGTGCCCTTACCTATATGAGCCGGGACAAAAAGGTACTGTTGGCGGAACGCACCAAGGAATGCCGCCAGATGCAGCCATCTCCTGTAGGTCCCGCCAAGGGCTGGCTCTTCTTAAACTGGCAAAAGAGCGAACAGCTCTATGGTATCAGTGCCACTCAGGACAAAAATATCAGCCTGAAAGGTACTGCTCGGTATATTTCTCACCAATCGGAGACTCAGGAGTTGCCATTTATCCTTTCTGATAAAGGCTACGGCATCCTGATTGCTTCCCAGGGAACAACCATGAGCTGCGATATTCCGGCTTACGGCTCCTATTTATACACCGAATGCGATGACCAGATAGACTATTATTTCATCGCCGGCAAAAAGGCTGACACTATTCTCTCCGCCTATCAGTATTTGTGCGGAAGGAATTGGTAGGGAGGAGGTCAAGTTTGACAAAACTGAAAATAACCCGAATCAAATGGATAATCCTGGGACTGGGCTTTGCCTTGCTGGTGGCAGCAGGCGGCATTCTCCTGCCATCCCTTATAGGGGGCAATGAGGTGGGCTTTATTGGCAAAAACAGCAAATATAAGGACATTGATATTTACATCTATGAGTACGCAGTCGTATGGCCTTGGAAATATCGGACGATCTCTGAAAAATATACAAATCTTGAAATAGACGACATCGAATATGATGGCGGGGGACGTGTGGTGTCGGAAGCACTGCTAGGCGAAAGTATGGGCCTTTATACAGTATCCGGTTACGACGATATCAAAG
>JAZUCP010000260.1:0-2218 GCA_045639165.1 Acetatifactor sp.
GTCACTTGTTAAAAGTAGAAGAAGTTGAAGTTTAATCAGATAAGGAGGTGTCACAATGGAATTATCTAACTTAAGACCTGCTGAAGGTTCAAGACAGAGCGATAATTTTAGAAGAGGTCGTGGACACGGTTCAGGAAACGGCAAGACTGCTGGTAAGGGACACAAAGGTCAGAAGGCTCGTTCAGGAGCTCCAAGACCAGGTTTTGAAGGTGGTCAGATGCCATTATACAGACGTCTTCCTAAGAGAGGTTTCAAGAACAGAAACACTCTGGAAATCGTTAGTATTAATGTAAGTGCTTTAGAGCGTTTCGAAAACGATGCAGTAGTTGATGTAAATGCATTAATCGAAGCTGGTATCGTTAAGAACCCTAGAGATGGAGTTAAGATCCTTGGTAATGGCGAACTTACCAAGAAGCTCACTGTAAAAGCTGCTGCATTCAGTGAATCAGCAAAAGAAAAGATTGAGGCTCTTGGTGGAACAGCAGAGGTGATCTAATGCTTCAGACACTCAAAAATGCATTCAAAATTAAAGAAATAAGAAATAAAATCTTATATACTTTGGCAATGGTAGTTGTGGTTCGTTTCGGATCACAGCTCCCTGTGCCCGGAGTGAACAGATCTTTCTTTACAGAATGGTTTGCTGCTCAGACAGGCGATGCATTTAGCTTTTTTGATGCGATTACCGGTGGTTCTTTTGAACAGGCATCGTTATTTGCATTAAATATCAGTCCATACATTACATCATCCATTATTATGCAGCTTTTAACAATTGCAATTCCTGCACTTGAAGAACTGCAGAAGGATGGAGATGACGGAAGAAAGAAGATTGCAGCCATCACAAGATATGTGACAGTTGCGCTCGCTTTAATCCAGGCAACTGCCATGACAATTGGTTTTGGTAATCAGGGACTTCTGGTAGAGTTTAATGCTCTGAATGTAATTACATGTATCGTAGCACTTACCGCTGGTAGTGCGTTCCTGATGTGGGTAGGTGAGAGAATCACTGAAAAGGGTGTAGGAAACGGTATATCAATCATCTTGGTTGTTAATATTATTTCCAGAATTCCTCAGGATCTTTCATTGCTCTTTGAACAGTTTGTATTCGGAAAAGCACCTGCTACAGCAGTACTTGGTGCAGCAATTATCTTTGCAATCATCATTTTGATGGTAGTACTGGTAATTATTCTGAATGCGGCAGTTCGTAAGATTCCTGTGCAGTATGCAAAAAAAGTTCAGGGAAGAAAGATGGTTGGAGGTCAGACCTCTAACATTCCTTTAAAAGTCAATACTTCAGGTGTTATTCCTGTCATTTTTGCTTCATCGATTTTACAGACCCCTGTAATTATCAGCTCTTTGGTAGGTAATAACGGCAATAGTACCTGGAATGAGATCCTTAAGTATCTCTCCTCCAGCAACTGGTGCAGACCAAGTGATCTGAAGTATTCCATTGGTTTGTTGGTATACATTGTTCTGGTTGTATTCTTCGCATATTTCTACACAGCAGTTACATTTAATCCAATGATGATTGCTGATAATATGAAGAAACAGGGTGGATTTATCCCCGGTATCAGACCCGGTAAGCCTACCAGTGAATATTTGAATAAGGTGTTGAGCTATATTATCTTTATCGGTGCCGTAGGCCTGATCATTATTGCAGTTCTTCCATTCTTCTTCAATGGTGTATTCGGTGCAAGCGTTTCCTTCGGTGGAACAAGTCTTATCATTATTGTAAGCGTTATCCTGGAAACTGTGAAGTCACTGGAATCACAGATGCTGGTTAGAAACTACAAAGGTTTCTTGAATGACTAATATTGTATAATTAAAGTCCGAATGGTGAAAATCATTCGGATTTTTTTGTTTTATCTCTTGCAAATATTTTTGCATTTGGTACAATATAAATGTTATGATAAAATACTATGCCTAAAAATGGAAAATACATAGATAGGCATTCGGAAGAACTTGCATAAGCAGGAAAGAGGTATATATATGAAGATTGTTATGTTAGGTGCACCCGGTGCGGGAAAAGGAACACAGGCAAAGATGATCGCTGAAAAATATCAGATTCCTCACATTTCTACAGGAGATATTTTCAGAGCGAATATTAAGAATGGTACAGAGCTTGGTATGGAAGCGAAAAAGTACATGGATCAGGGACAGTTGGTTCCGGACGAATTGACTGTGAAGATTCTGTTGGACAGAGTTGCTAAGGAAGACTGTG
>JAZUCP010000261.1:0-8490 GCA_045639165.1 Acetatifactor sp.
TGCGGCATTTGCCGAAGCCCAAATCCAGCACTTCATATACATTTCGATTCTCTTCTAAGATGGTATCATAACCAACCACCCCGATATCAGCTGCACCGTATTCTACATAGGTGGGAACATCTGGCCCTTTGGAAAGAAAGAACTTTAATTTCAGTTCTTCGTTCACAAAGATCAGTTTTCTGGAGTCCTTGTCCTTCATCTCCTCGCAGGTAATACCGATTTTTTCTAATAATTCCAGTGTTTTATTGGCTAAACGCCCTTTGCAAAGGGCAAATGTCAAATATCTGTCTTCTTTTTTCATGCTGTTTACTGTCCTTATATTTACTTTGTTTCGGGAATTAATTTTACGGAGTATCCCTGTTTACGAAGCTGAATACACTCGGCAAGCTTTTCACCGTAATTTGCTTTGGTATAGGTCAGAGTTAATTGATTATCAGGCAATTCTAAAACTACCTTTTGTCTGGTCAAGGCTTCCTGCATATCGTCGATTACCACTGCGAAACCGATCGCCGGTGCATTTTTTCCAAAATGTTTTAACAAATGATTATATCGGCCACCTTTTACAATGGCATCTCCGATACCATAGGTATAAGCTTTGAAAATAATACCTGTGTAATAATGATAGCGGCTCAGCATACCTAAATCAAAGGAAATATAATCCTCCACACCATAGAGCTTTAATACATCGTAAATGTGTTCCAGCCTTTCAATGGCGGATTTGGACTTTTCATTGTGAATTTTATTCTTAAACTCTCTTAAGGAAGCGATATCTCCAAACATATCTGCTACCTTCAGCAGAGCATCTGCGTAATGAGGCGCAATTGCTTCACTTGCCAGGAGGGTTTCCGCAGCGAAATAATTCTTGCCGGAGATATATTCTCGCAAAGATTCTTCGGTCTCTTTTTCCAGTCCGGCTTCTTCGCAAAGTCCTTTGAAGAAATCACTGTGACCGATACTCAACTGGAAATCTTTTAAACCGGTGCTTTTTAGGGACTCAATTACCAAGCTGAGGATTTCTGCATCTGCTTCCACGGAATCGTCGTTGATCAATTCCACGCCCATCTGAGTCACTTCTTTTAATTTACCCTGAAGGCTGGAGGTATTGGTAAAGGTGTTTCCCAGATAACAAAGTCGCATGGGGACCTCCTCTTCAAGGAAGTATTTGGCCGCACATCTTGCAACAGATGGGGTAAAGTCAGGACGAAGTACTAGGGTGTTGCCGTCCTTGTCAAAAAATTTATATAATTCTCTGGAGGGTGTAGTACCGATCTCCTCGGAAAAAATATCCATATATTCAAAGGTAGGCGTCTGGATATCCTCATAACCGTAGGAACTGATGGTTTCGTGAATTTTATTTTCGATCAATAATTTCTTGGCAAATTCACGTCCGTATATATCTCTGACACCTTCTGGAGTATGTATATATCTTCTACTCATATGATTTCTCCTGTTTAACTTTATTGCTTTAAAGTGCTAATTAGGTAGCACGCGAAAGGATTATAACTGGTAGTATATCATTTATTTAAGGAATGTCAAGTGTTTTCGTGACTCTCCAGATCCATTGCCATGGTATCCAGATAAGGTACCAGCACTCCGCCACGTTTGGGAATGGTATAATCCATGTTCAGCTCATCCATACGAAAGCTCTTTCTGCCACCGTCCTTAGCTCTGTTCCAGAACTTAAGTAAATCTCTGTAAGGCAGATAGTACAGGAAATCCTTGTGTGAATAATAAATGATCAGGAAGGCCACACCGCCCTGCTTCTCATAGGCTCCCATGAAATTTACTTGATGCTCATGAATGTTTTGCAGAGCAAATGTGTCAGTGGCACACTCCTTGGCATCAAAACAAACCGGTATACCCTGTACCGCGCCAATGTAATCCACAGTACTCTTCTGGTCAAAATAAGCCAATGTGATATGCCGGTGTTCTTTATCTATTTTAATTGGAGTAATGGGTGTGGGCACCTTCTGGATAATGGCAAGACCCTTTTCGGCGTAAAGCTCATTGGTCCTGTTGATCATATCTTCCAGAATGGAGCCTCTCAGTCCCCTGGAGTTCCATGTAGCCATATTATGTTAAATCCTTGAGTATTGCTTTAAATTCTTTTGGAAGGGGTGCCAGAAATACCATCTCACTGATGGGCTCCAGACAACCACTTAAAACCGGAAATTCCAACCGGTATGCATGCAATAATTGGTTTGCGAGCTTGTATTTCTTCTGGAAGAGCTGATTTACCTCAGGATTACCGTATTTGGTATCTCCCACCAGCGCATGTTCAATGCTAGCCAGATGGGCACGAATCTGATGGGTTTTACCAGTGATCAATTCCACTTCCAAATATGTATATTTCTGATTCAGCTTTTGAATCGGCATATAAGCAGTTTTAATCGGTTCATCACCATCTTCTTCAATGGTTACTTTATTTTTCTTCTGATCCTTTGTCAGGGCTCCTTCCAGCATACCTGCGTTTTTAATCTCTCCGATACAAATGGTGCGGTAATATTTTCTGATCTTGCGGTTTTTGATCAGATCATTGAGCATTTGGGTTCCTGCCAGGGAAACACCGCACAAAACCAGACCACTGGTATTGCGGTCCAGTCGATTGCAGACAGAGGGCTTGAAAAGTCTCAGCTCCTCTTCCTTGATCTTTCCTTTTTCCAGCAAATAACCGATCATCCACTCATTAATACTAAGATCGTTATTTTCCGCCTTCTGGCTTAATACACCTACAGGTTTATTTAAAATCATTACATTTTTATCTTCATAAATGATACGGATATTTTCTTCGGAAAGCTTATCATAGGCTTTCTTATATTCAGAAATCTGCTGCTTGGGAATAGGATTTTCCTTTTTTTCAGGCACTGCAGTACCTGAAAATTTCGCAAAAGTCTCCTCGGAAAAGAAACATTTGATCTCATCTCCGATCACCAGGATTTCTTTTCCTTCTGCCTTCTTGCCGTTTAAGGTAATATTCTTTTTGCGAAGCATCTTGTAGATAAAGCTGTTAGATGCTTCCGGTAAATATTTATGAAGAAATTTATCAAGTCTTTGGCCGGCATGATTTTTTTCAACAATGAATACTTGCATAAGTAGGTCCTTTCAAAATAAGATTATAAAACAACAGATTTTAATGTATTTAAGACAGAATCAACATATTTATTCTCAGCCTCAAGAAGCTTAAGTTGTTCCAATCTGTCCGTATATTTTTGAATATCCGTAAAGATTTTTATGGAATAATTTTTGTGTCCGTCCATTTTTAAGATATTATCAATGTGAACAGTGAACTCTTTTTCGCGAAAATCCTTATTTCCACTAAAACCGCAGATGGTATTGCCCTGTACAACCATATGATCCACCTGATAATTGATCTTATCAGATGTAAATACCATATCGTAGAGTCCGTTTAAATCCCCTATATGAGCATCTATCTGATCAGCATATTCCATTTTACAGCTTTTGTATCGCAAAAACATGATAACAGATACCAGACTTTTACATGCAGGAAGGCATCCCACCACTGCAACTACAGTCAACAAATTGGTTCGCTCGCCGGTGGTAATAAAACCGATGGCAAACAATCCCAGGGGCAAGATAAAATATATAATGGTTCGCAAAACTTCAAATTTCTTTTGGGAATTGATAAAATTCCGGGTACCTTTATAGTTTGTTTCGCTGAACATCCTCATTATCTGACGCATGATTTCCTCTTTTCTAAAGCTTCTTAGTCCGTATCCATCATTTTTAATGCTTTGATGATGGGTATTAAAATACCATGGGGTATCATCTTGCAAAGAATCTGAAATGCCTGAATGGATAAACTATATACGGATCTGGGTCTTTTAAAGCAGGCATCCCGCAGTGCTTTTCTCACAACACCCTGTGCATCCGCCATAATCAGCTTCTTAATATTCATAATCGATCCGTTTGCTTCTGCTCTGTCAAAAAAAGCAGTATCCACGGGACCGGGACAAACACTTGTAACATAGATCTTTTTATCGATCAATTCTTCCCTGAGAGCCATGGAGAAGCTGTCCACATAGGATTTTGTGGCAGCGTACACTGCAAAGCCGGGTTGAGCCACAAAGGAAGCGCTGGAAGCAATATTGATGATGCGGGAGTTTTTGCACATATAAGGCAGGCAGCAATGGGTTACATTGGTAAGAGCTTCGCAGTTGAGGCGGACCATACCAGCCTGATCAGCCTGATCACTTCCGGCAAAATTGCCTATGATACCATAACCTGCACAATTGATCAACATGCGGATGCGGCAGTCATTATCCTCCAATGTATCTGCTAAGCGTTCGATCTGTCCATCTTTCGTTACATCCATACTCAGTATACGAGTATTATTACGCATTCTCTTGCTTAATTCAAGTAATTTATCCTTACTTCTGGCAATTAACCAGATTTCATCCGTTTTACGAAGATGTGCATCCAACTGAAGTGCAAATTCCATACCGATTCCTGATGATGCACCTGTGATAACAACAACACTTTTGGACATAATTATTTTCCTTTCTTTCCATGAATGTTTCGAATGGTTTTCTTCTTTTTCTTTAGATTCTTCGTGGCAGTTTTTTCAGTAGCGGGCTTATATACCGGTTTTTGAGTTTTGGGACGGATCAGGCATTTCTTGTCAAAGCCGATCAGATCTGTTCTGCCTGCAGCCGTCAAGGCTTCCAGTACCAGGTCATAGTTTTTAGGATTCCGGTATTGGATCAACGCCCTCTGCATAGCTTTTTCGTGAGGATTCTTACATACATATACCGGCTTCATATCTCTTGGGTCCAAACCAGTATAATACATCACCGTTGATATAGTGGATGGTGTGGGATAAAAATCCTGGACCTGTTCCGGCATATACCCCAGATCTCTTAAGTATTCTGCAAGTTCAACCGCTTCTTTTAAGGTAGAACCGGGATGTGAGCTCATTAAATAAGGCACCAAAAACTGATTCTTTCCAAGCTGTTGATTCAAACGTTTATATTTGGCAACAAATTTTTCGTAAACAGCATTGCATGGCTTACCCATTCTGGATAAAACCGTATCCGAAATATGCTCCGGAGCCACCTTTAATTGGCCGCTGATATGATGCTCCACCAATTCCTTAAAGAAGGTATCATCACTGTCTGCAATCAGATAATCAAAACGAATACCGGAACGGACAAAAACCTTTTTTACGCCCGGAAGTGCGCGAAGCTTTCGCAGCAATTCCAGATAATCCTTGTGATCGATCTTCATATTTTTGCAGGGAGAAGGATACAGACACTGTCTGTTCTTACATACCCCATGGGTTAATTGCTTTTCGCAGGAAGGATGTCTGAAATTGGCAGTAGGTCCGCCTACATCGTGGATATATCCCTTAAAATCCTTATCATGAATCAATGTCTGCGCTTCTTCAATAATGGATTCATGGCTTCTGGTCTGAATGGTTCTTCCCTGATGGAAGGTTAAGGCACAGAAGCTGCAACCACCAAAACATCCGCGGTTGCTGATCAGGGAAAATTTGATTTCACTGATGGCAGGTACTCCCCCGTCCTTTTCATAGGAAGGATGATAAGTGCGCATGTAAGGAAGTGCATATACATCATCCATTTCCTGAGTGGTTAATGGTGCCTGAGGCGGATTCTGCACGATATATATATTGTTTGGATAAGGCTCCACCAATATCTTACCATTGCTGAAATCTGTGTTTTGATACTGAATACCGAAGCTTTTCGCGTATTCCTTTGTATTTTCTTTCATTGTAACATAATCCGGTAAGACAATGGAATCATAAATACCGGAAATATCCTTGGTTTTATAGACAGTACCCTGGACAAAGGTAATATCTTTTACCGCAATACCGCTGTTTAAGGCAGCTGCAATCTCTACGATGGATTTCTCACCCATACCATAAGAAATAATATCTGCCTGACTGTCTAATAAAATAGAACGTTTAAAGCTATCCGTCCAATAATCATAATGTGCCATTCTGCGAAGACTGGCTTCGATACCGCCGATAATAATGGGAATGTCTTTATATGTCTTGCGGATCAGATTGCCATATACTACGGTTGCATTGTCAGGACGCTTTCCCATAACGCCGCCGGGAGAATAGGCATCTGTTGCACGACGCTTTTTGGATACGGAATAATGATTTACACAGCTATCCATATTTCCGCCGGATACCAGAAATCCCAAACGAGGGCGTCCCAAAATGGCGATGCTCTTTTCCTCCTTCCAATCCGGCTGTGCAATTATTCCTACGCGGTAACCATGGGATTCCAAAATTCGACTGATAATGGCATGACCGAAAGAAGGATGATCCACATAGGCATCCCCGATCACATATACAAAATCCAATTGATCGATCTTCTGTTCCACCATATCCTGGGGGCAAACAGGTAAAAATTGATGTTTCAATCCTTTGTCCTCATTTCTATTTAAAAATCTCGTAATATTCCTTAATATAATAATCTGCCAAGGCATGTTTTTCCTGTTCTTGATAAGCAGAATAAGCGTCGTCCACCGCACAAACCTTCATGCCGGCATTTTTTCCCGCTTGTATTCCCGGGACGATATCTTCAAATACCAGACAGTCGCATGGATCTATTCCCAGCGCTTTTGCAGCGGCAAGATAAATATCCGGTGCCGGCTTGCCTTTATAGCCGTCTGTGCCGCTCATTACACAGGAAAAATAAGAAGAAATATCATTCAACTTCAGACAGGCTCCGATCAGCTCTCTGGAATTGCTGGAGGCAATTCCTAACTTGATCTGATGATCCCTGCAATAGTCCAGAAATTCTCTGGCACCGGGCTTTAGAAAGACTTCGTTAGAATATTTATTCCAAGCCATCTGATTCCATTGCTTTTGCATTTCTTCAATGGTTTCCGGAATTTGAAACCGGTTTTTGAAATACACTGCAGTTTCTACAAAGCTCATTCCTTCTATATCGGCCTGTAAATTCTCAGGAATTTCAAATCCATAACCGCCAAGGTACTCTATATCAATTTGTCGCCAGATCCACATGGAATCTACCAAAGATCCATCCAGATCAAAAATAACTGCTTTTATATCTTTAATCATTTAATACTCCTGTTGCTGCAAAGCTTTTATCTCTGCTTCTGTTAAAGGTCGATACTGCCCTTTTCTAAGTCCCTCATCAAGGACTAATGTTCCGAAGGTAAGTCGTTTTAAATAGATCACTTCATTGTCAACGGCTTTTAACATTCTTTTTACCTGATGAAACTTTCCTTCATGAATGGTCAGTGTGATCCTTCTTGCATCTAACACTTCTGCCTTTGCGGGTAAGGTAAGCTTGTCTTCACCGATATCCACACCGGAAATCAGTCTTTGGATCGCTTCATCGGTAATATCCTTGGCTAAATGTACAAGATATTTCTTGTCAACATGCTTTTTGGGAGATAATAATTTATGTGCCAGCTCACCGTCATTGGTAATTAGCAATAACCCTTCCGTATCCTTGTCCAAACGTCCCACCGGAAAGAAATCTTTCTTTCGGATGGAGGAATCCAGAAGATCCATAACGGTTTTATCGTGATTATCCTGAGTTGCACTGACTACATCTTTGGGCTTATGCAGCATATAATATTCGTATTTATGATACGCCAAAACCTCGCCTTTATAGGCAATGCAATCCACATCCTCATTAATCTTCATATCACTGCTTTTTGTGATCTGATTATTTACGGTGATAAAGCCCTTTTTTACATAATCCTTTACCTGGCTTCTGCTTCCCACTTCCATTGCAACAAGAAATTTATCAAGTCTCATCATGAAAATGATCCATCCTTCTTCTATATTCCGGTAATATACATATAATAATTAAAAATGAAATTACTATGATTTATACTTTGCTATTTTTATTGCTTACTTATTTGATTCTGACCAATCCGGCCATCAGTCTTACATATGCTTTTCATGGAATGACCATCTGGTATCAGAAAATGGTACCATCCTTGCTGCCCTTTATGATCTTAAGCAGTACGGTGATCTTAATGAACCTGTCGCAGCAATTCGGTGCACTTGTGCATCCCATAACCGGACGTCTCTTTCGATGCCGAAAAAATGTTTCCTATGCGGTGATCATGGGATTTTTGTGCGGTTTCCCTATGGGAGCAAAGGTTACAGTGCAACTCTTAAAAGAAAATAAAATTTCTTTGCCGGAAAGTCGGTTCTTACTAAGCTTTTGTAACAATTTCGGTCCGGTATATCTGTTTTCATTTTTAATCCCTGCATTGCATATAAGACGTCCGGCTTTCTTGCTATTTGGAATGTATGGTCTGCCCCTTATTTATGCAGTTTTATTAAGATATACCCGGTTTTACAAGTCCTTGAATGAAGTAAATACAAATGCTTCAAACAAAACCATCCCTCATAGTAATCTACTGGAGGCCTTGGATACCTCCATACGGGGCAGTATTTCAAGCATATCCATGCTCTGTGGATATATGATTTTATTTAATCTCTTGAATATTGTCTCC
>JAZUCP010000262.1:0-7506 GCA_045639165.1 Acetatifactor sp.
CTTATAACATAGGAAAAATCTGGGAGCTTAAAAACTGGCTAAGCCAGCATTTAAAGCCGGAAAATAAAACTCCCGGCGGTGGCTTGTATTACATAGGGGGCAGTGATGTGCTGCCGGCACCATTGGAGGCAGAACTGGAAAGTCAAATGATACAAGACCTGGAATCAGAGGATCCGGAAGAAGCCAAGTCTGCACTGATTGAACATAATTTACGATTGGTAGTATACATTGCAAAAAAATTTGACAATACCGGTGTGGGAGTGGAGGATCTTATATCCATTGGAACCATTGGACTGATCAAGTCCATCAATACATTTCGGGCGGACAAAAATATTAAGCTGGCCACTTATGCATCCCGATGTATTGAAAACGAGATCCTGATGTATCTGCGGAAAAATCAAAAGAATCGTCTGGAAGTGTCCATTGACGAACCTTTAAATGTGGACTGGGATGGGAATGAGCTTCTGCTTTCCGATATCCTGGGGACGGAAGAAGATAGTGTGTATCGAGGCATAGAAAATGAGGTGGAATGTAAGCTTCTTCGTGATGCCATAGCACATTTGACTGAAAGAGAGAGAAAAATTATCAAGCTGAGATTCGGACTGGGTACTGCAAATGATGAGGAGATGACCCAGAAGGAAGTGGCTGCATTGCTGGGAATTTCCCAATCTTATATTTCCAGACTGGAGAAAAAGATTATGAAACAGCTGAAAAGAGATATGAAAAGCAGTTTTTAATTTTTATATCAGAGTACTGGTCAGAACACCAACTATTTGATATAATAGGTGAGTATCCGGCTTGGAAAGGAGAAGGGCAGAGCTATGATTCAGAGAGAAGATATTTTATCCATGGAATATTTGAAGAAAACAGAATACACTGCCAGTCACCAAGGCATGCGTTATCGCATGGAAGGTGTCTCTGATCAGGATGGAAAGAAGCTGAAGGTTACAGTGTGGCCGGAGCCTTTTAATTTTTTTACCACGCCGGATGAGGAAAAACAGAGTGAATTGTTCGATTTTAATGAAGATGGTATCCTGGATGCCATTGGCTGGATGAATAATTGTCTGTTTGAGGGACATGATAAATACAAGAAGGCTTCAGATAATTGGAGCAATTATCAGCTTAGATAAATCAGTTTTGAAAGGTAACATATGTTTAAATATTTATTACAAGACCTGAGATGGGCCTTGGGCTATCTCCCCTATGGGATGTTGGCGGCGGGAATTTTGTTTTTATTCTTTGCAGGGAAAAACGTGTACAGGATGAAGAAAGGAAAAGAGACCCGTCCGATCATGGCATCCGTATGTTTTTGTACCTATCTTTTGATTATTTTTTGTCTTACCCTGCTGTCCAGAGAACAAGGAAGTACCAACAAGATAGATTTAGAGATTGGCTCAACCTTAAGGATAAATATCCGCAATAATGCTTATATTGTGGAAAATATTTTATTATTTATTCCCTATGGCTTTTGCCTGGCGTGGAGATTCGGTGGAAGGAAAAATCGATGGTTTCAAGTGCTTGGGGGATTGGCAACCACTTTGGCTGTGGAGTATACACAGCTTATCACCGGCAGAGGTGTATTTCAGATTGATGATATATTAACCAATGTACTAGGAGGTATGGTAGGCATATTTTTCTTTACATGGTGCTTTCCTGATTTCGCAAAACAAAATAAGCAAGAATAAATGCGTGTCTACTTATGATAAGTAAACACGCATTTTCTTTAATGCATTCTTTTCCAATCTGGAAACCTGAGCCTGGGAGATATTGATGATTCCGGCCACCTCCATCTGGGTTTTGCCTTCAAAGAAGCGGAGGGAGATGATCTCATGTTCCCTGCTGTCTAAATGACTCATGGCTTCCGTCAGAGAGAGATTTTCGATCCAGTTATCTTCCTTGTTCTTTTTGTCACTGATTTGATCCATGACGTACAAGGTGTCGCCTCCGTCCGTATAGATGGGTTCATACAGGCTCATGGGATTTTGGATGGCGTCCATGGCATATACGATATCCTCCTTGGAGATACCGATTTCTCCGGCGATCTCTTCAATGGTAGGCTCCTTCAGATTCTTCCTGGTCAGAGTCTCTCTGGCGTAAATGGCTTTGTAAGCAGTATCTTTGATGGATCTGGATACCCGGATACTGTTGCCATTGTCACGAATGTAGCGTTTGATCTCACCGATGATCATTGGTACTGCGTAGGTTGAAAATTTCACCTGCAGTGAGGAGTCAAAATTGTCGATGGCTTTGATCAGGCCGATACAGCCGATTTGAAACAGATCGTCCACATTTTCGTTGCTGGAGGAAAAACGTTTGATGATACTGAGTACTAATCTTAAGTTTCCTTCAATATATTTTTCTCTGGCTTGTGTATCCCCCTGTTCAATGAGAGAGAACAGTTTTTCTTTTTCAGAAGCTTTCAGTAAAGGCAGCTTTGCAGTGTTTACGCCACAGATTTCAACTTTTCCGATTGCCATATGGGTCATACCTCCGTCCGATGTGGATAGTATTGCCACCAGGAACAGAATTATTCAGAAATAGAGCCTCTTACAAAATAATTCATATAATATTGTAAAAGGGTGTTGAGGTAAAATAGATGTTATTTTCTGATTTAAGAAGAAAAGAAGTGATCAATATCAGGGATTGCAGATCCTTAGGCAGGGTATGTGATCTGGAGATGGATGAGTGCAGCGGCTGTATCTGTAAAATTATAATCTGTGACAGCTGCAGGTGGTTTTCCATATTTTCGGTGGATAAGACCTATGAGGTATGTTATAAAGATATAAAGCAGATCGGTCCGGATATCATTCTCATTGACATCAACTGTTAAATCTTTTATACTATAAAGAAAGAACAACGCCAAGTTCCTTTCAAACGACAGATTAATGCAGTTTCACAGGCATACCTGTGAAATGCAGGAAAGAGGTATATATGAAATGTCCGTTTTGCAGCCATGAGAATACAAGAGTGATCGATTCAAGGCCGGCTGAAGAGAATAATTCTATAAGAAGAAGAAGGGTTTGTGATATTTGTGGTAAGCGCTTTACTACTTATGAAAAGATAGAAACCATTCCACTGATCATTATCAAGAAGGATGATAACAGAGAAACCTATGAACGTTCCAAAATTGAGGGCGGTGTTTTGCGTGCCTGTCACAAGAGACCTGTCAGTGCACAGGATATTACAGATCTGGTGGATGAAGTGGAACTGGAGATCTTTAACATGGAAGAGAAGGAAATCCCCAGTCAGATCATCGGTGAGCTGGTGATGAACAAATTAAAGGAGCTGGATGCAGTTGCCTATGTACGTTTTGCATCTGTGTACAGAGAGTTTAAAGATATCAATACATTTATGGATGAATTAAAGAAGGTTCTGCAGTAGAAGGAAGAAGAGCTTAAGTAGATCAAACGGCAGGGGATGTCCCTGCCGGTTATTTTAGTTTACGGAGGAGTATTTATGTTAAAGCGTTTTTATCCGGATCATGAAAAGGATTCGGTGTATAAGCTGGATTTTGAAGGATTATATGTAAAGGGGTATCGGGGCATTATCTTTGATATTGATAACACTCTGGTTCCTCATGGTGCGCCGGCGGACAAGCAGGCCATAAGACTGTTTAAAAGACTGCATAGAATCGGTTTTCAAACCATGCTGCTTTCCAATAATAAGGAGCCCAGAGTACAATCCTTTGCAGAGCAGGTACAGTCGGGATATATTTATAAGGCCAATAAGCCAGATTCGGCTGGGTATCTGAGTGCCATGGAACAGATGGGTACCACAAAAGAGAATACTATGTTTGTGGGAGACCAGTTATTTACAGATATATGGGGTGCAAAAAAGCTAGGAATTGAAAACTGGCTGGTAAAGCCCATTCATCCCAGCGAAGAGATTCAGATCGTATTTAAGAGAAAGCTGGAGAAGATCGTATTGTACTTCTATCACAAAAAAAAGAAGTAGATTCATTTTACGAAGCTTTGCAGAGGGGAAATATTATGGAATATAACGGACATACAAGGACTTGCGGACTGATTGGGAATCCGGTGGAGCATACATTATCTCCACTGATACATAATTATATGGCGGAGAAGATGGGTCACAATCTGGTTTATGTACCATTTTTTGTAGAACAGGGTGGTCTTAAGGACGCAGTTAAGGGGGCCTATGCATTGAATCTTTTAGGGGTTAATGTGACCATTCCTTACAAAAGTGATGTAATAGATTATGTGGTGGATATCGATGATCTTGCGGCCAAGATCGGAGCTGTCAATACGCTGGTGCGGGCAGAGGGCGGATATAAGGGCTATAATACAGATATGCCCGGACTGTATCGGGCCATGCTGAGTGATGGTGTGGATATCCGGGATAGGAAGATTATCATTCTGGGAGCAGGAGGAGTGGCAAGAGCAGTAGCCATCATGCTTTTGGATAAGGGAGCCGGAGAGCTTGTGATCTTAAATCGTACCCTGGATAGAGCAAAAGCCATTGCGGAAGAGGTGAATACCCTGGCAGGAAGATCTTTTGCTCAGGCCATGACCATGGATGAGTACAGCAGTCTTTCTGAAGATAAGTATCTTGTGATTCAGGCTACCAGTGTGGGAATGCATCCGGATACGGAAAAGGCGGTTATAGAAGATCCGGCCTTTTATGATAAGGTGGAGATTGGGTATGACTTGGTTTATAATCCCCCGGTAACGAAATTCATGGAATTGACCAAGGCGGCAGGAGGCAGAGCCTATAATGGGGATAAAATGCTTTTGTATCAGGGCATCATTGCCTATGAGTTGTGGAATGATACTGCAGTGCCGGAGAGTCTGGCAAAAGAGGTTTATGAACAGATGCAAAAAGTATTATAAGTACATTTACTGCCCGGCAGGAGGAGATATGGTGAATAAAAAAAATGTGGTATTGATCGGATTTATGGGCTGTGGGAAATCCTCCATAGGAATCAGGCTTTCTTATCGACTCCGCGTGGTAGTGGAGGATACGGATAAATTGATTGAGCGTAAAATGAAAAGAAGCATTTCAGATATTTTTGCTCAGGAAGGAGAAGCGTATTTCCGGGATCTGGAGACAGGACTGCTGAAGGAACTGCTTACGTCCGGGGAAAAGAAGATCATTTCCGTAGGAGGAGGAACCCCGGTGAGAGAAGAGAACAGGGCATTGTTGAAAGGACTGGGGACGGTAGTATATCTGCGGATTCAGCCGGAGACAGTCTGCAGGAGGTTGAGAAGGGATACCACCAGACCCCTTTTGCAAGGAGAGAATCCGGAGCAAAAGGTGCGAACCTTATTGGAGGCCAGAAAAGATGTTTATGAAAGCTGTGCGGATCTGATCATTGATGTGGATGATATGACCCAGATACAGATTGTGGATATGATAGCAGCATATATGGAAAAGAGGACGAAATGAAAATATTAGTGATTAACGGACCGAATTTAAACTTTCTGGGAATCCGGGAAAAAAGTGTTTACGGAAATCAGGATTATCAATATCTTTTGGATCTTTTAAAGAAAAAAGGAGAAGAAAGCGGACATCAGGTAGAGACCTTTCAGAGTAATTATGAAGGAGGTATCATTGATCGGCTTCAGGAGGCTTATTTCGATGGAACGGATGCAATTGTGATCAATCCGGGAGCGTATACCCATTATAGCTATGCCATTCGCGATGCCCTGGCAAGTATTGTGGTACCTAAGGTGGAGATACATATTTCAGACATTACTAAGCGTGAAGAGTTCCGGAAAGTGTCTGTGACAGCTCCTGTATGTGATAAACAAATTTATGGTCAGGGGCTTTCTGGGTATCTTCAGGCCATAGACTTCGTAATTGCGGAGCATGAACGAAGAAAAGAGTTGTAAAATCAAGGAATTTGCTTAAAATCAAAAAAAATAGTTGAAATATGTGTGTTTATAGTATAAACTATAATAGAATTAAAATGTGATTAAAATTTAGGAGGAATATATTTATGATTTCTGCAGGCGATTTCAGAAATGGTATTACTATTGAAATGGACAATGGTATCTTCCAGATCATCGAATTCCAGCATGTAAAACCGGGAAAGGGTGCGGCTTTCGTTAGAACCAAGCTGAAAAATATCATCAGTGGCGGTGTGATCGAAAAGTCTTTCAGACCTCAGGAAAAATTCCCACAGGCTCGTATTGATAGAAGAGATATGCAGTATTTATACAACGACGGTGATTTATATTACTTCATGGACTTAGAAAGCTACGATCAGATCGGTCTGAATGAAGAAACCGTTGGTGACTCTCTTAAATTCGTAAAAGAAAACGATATGTGTAAGGTTTGCTCACACAATGGCAATGTATTTTCTGTTGAACCGCCTCTGTTCGTTGAACTTGAAGTTACCGAAACAGAACCTGGTTTCAAGGGAGATACCGCTACAGGTGCAACCAAACCTGCAACTGTTGAAACTGGTGCACTTGTGTATGTTCCACTGTTTGTAGAAACAGGTGACAAGCTCAAGATCGATACCAGAACCGGCGAATATTTATCAAGAGTTTAATTGCTGTATAGGCATAACATGTAAGGCAATGGAGGAATCCATTGCCTTTTTACGTCCTGAAATGCATTTCAATAAAATTTAGTGCAAAGGCACGGAAAAGAGGACGAATGAAATTTCAGGAATTTACAAAAGAAGTAACAAAGAAAATGGAAGAACGGATGGGAGAAGCCTATTCCGTTGAGATTCAGCAGGTAAGAAAAAACAATGATGTTCTGCTGAATGGAATTACAATTAGAGCTCCCAAATCCAATGTGGTACCCACCATTTATCTGGAGGCATTTTATGAATTATATGAAAATGGAACAGAAATGGATGAGGTGGTGGAAAAGATTCATGAGGTATATCTGGAAAGCATACCCAAAACCAATATCGATATGGATTTTTTCAGGGATTATGAAAAGGTAAAGGACCGGATCGTATATCGTTTGATCAATGCAGAGAAAAATACAGAGCTGTTAAAGGAGATTCCCCATATCCCATTCTGGGATCTGGCAATTTGCTTCTGTTATGCATTCTGGTCCCAGGAGTTGGGCGACGGAATGATATTGATCCATAATAACCACATGGAAGAATGGGGAGTGGATCATAAGCAGTTGATGACCATGGCAGAGACTAATACCTCAAAAGTCTATCCGGTAAGCTTTTACGGAATTCATGAGGTTTTAAAACAGCTTCATGTACAGATTGATTTAAGTGAATGCGAGGAAGAGCAGCTTTTTGTTCTGACCAACCATCAGAGAACTTTCGGAGCATCTGTAATATTGTATCCAAATACTCTTTCGTGGGTGGCAGAACAGATGCAGGGTGATTTTTATATCCTGCCAAGTTCCGTTCACGAAGTGCTCATACTGAAAAAGGAAAAGTTCCAGGAGCTTCAAAAGCAGGGTATGATCCTTCACGAAATGATCAGGGAGATCAATACGGATCAAGTGGCAACGGAGGAGGTTTTATCGGATTACGCCTACTTTTACGATGCGGAAGAACAAAGA
>JAZUCP010000263.1:0-1970 GCA_045639165.1 Acetatifactor sp.
AAATATCTGTGAATTCTGCAGCGATCATGAATCCCAGGTTGATTTCGGATGCGGCGGATAAATTCGGAAGTCAATGTGTTGTTGTGGCGATCGATGCAAAAAAGAGAGCGGATGGCAGCGGTTGGAATATCTATAAAAACGGCGGACGTGTTGATATGGGTATGGATGCTGTGGAATGGGCGGTTACTGCCGAAAAGATGGGAGCCGGTGAGATCCTTCTGACCAGTATGGACGGTGACGGAACCAAGGCAGGCTACGATATTGCCCTTACAAGAGCCATTGCTGAATCAGTAAAAATACCGGTGATCGCTTCCGGTGGGGCCGGAACCATGGAACATTTTTATGAAGCCCTTACGGAAGGTAAGGCGGAGGCTGCATTGGCAGCTTCACTATTCCATTATAAGGAGCTGGAAATTACACAGGTAAAGCAGTACTTAAGAGATAAAGGAGTTTCGGTAAGATTATGAGTATGATTTCCAATGACTGGCTGACTGAATTGGGAGCCGAGTTTAGAAAACCATATTATGCGAAATTGTATCAATTTGTGAATGAGGAATATAATAAAGGACAGGTATTCCCGCCAGCGAATGATATTTTTAATGCGTTTCACTATACGCCCTTAAGTCAGGTGAAGGTGGTTATTATCGGTCAGGACCCTTACCACAATGTGGGCCAGGCTCATGGACTTTGTTTCTCTGTAAAACCGGATGTAGAGATTCCGCCATCATTGGTTAATATTTATCAAGAGTTGCATGATGATCTGGGCTGTAAAATACCAAATCATGGATATCTGGAAAAATGGGCGAAGCAGGGTGTTCTTATGTTGAATACTGTGTTGACAGTGCGGGCCCATCAAGCCAATTCCCATCGGGGAAAAGGCTGGGAGGAATTCACAGATGCAGCTATTAAGGCGCTAAACAAACAGGATAGGCCTATTGTGTTTATTTTATGGGGCAGACCGGCTCAGATGAAAAGAAGTATGCTGAATAACCCCAAGCATTTGATTCTGGAGGCACCTCATCCCAGTCCATTGTCTGCGTACAGAGGATTTTTCGGAAGTAAGCCCTTTAGTAAGACCAATAATTTCCTGATTGCAAATCGGATGATTCCCATCGACTGGCAGATTGAAGACGTATAGAAAGGTTAATGATAAAATGAAAAAAGCATTTGTAACAAAAGAAATGATAGAAGAGATTGTAAAGACTTATCCCACCCCATTTCATATTTATGATGAGAAGGGAATTCGTGAAAATGCAAAGGCATTAAAGGATGCATTTGCCTGGAATAAGGGATATAAAGAATATTTTGCAGTAAAAGCAACCCCCAATCCGTTTTTGATTGATATCTTGAGAGAATATGGCTGTGGTTGCGACTGTTCCTCCATGACAGAATTGATGCTCAGTAATGCCATGGGAGTAAATGGGGAGGATATTATGTTCTCCTCCAATGATACACCGGCAGAAGAGTTTGTATATGCAGATCAGATTGGTGCAATTATCAATCTGGATGACTTTACGCATATTGATTTTCTGGAAAAAACAATTGGACACTTACCTAAGACATTAAGTTGCCGTTACAATCCGGGCGGATATTTCTCTATCAGTAACAATATTATGGATAATCCGGGGGATTCTAAATATGGAATGACTACGGAGCAGATGTTTGAAGCCTTTAAGATCATGAAGGCAAAGGGCGTGGAGAATTTCGGTATTCATGCATTTTTGGCAAGCAATACTGTGACCAATGACTATTATCCCACATTGGCAAAACAGCTTTTTGAACTGGCTGTTAAGCTGAAAGAGGAAACCGGAGCACACATCACCTTTATTAATCTCTCCGGTGGTATCGGCATTCCTTATAAGCCGGATCAGGGATCAAATGATATTAAGGTCATTGGAGAGGGCGTACGTCAGGTTTATGAAGAGGTGCTGGTTCCGGCAGGAATGGGAGATGTTGCTATTTACACAGAA
>JAZUCP010000264.1:0-3157 GCA_045639165.1 Acetatifactor sp.
GCCGAAAAGCTGGTAAAGGTGATGGATACCATTGAGCCGGAACCAGAGCTTGCCGCAAAATACGAGGAACGTTATCAGCAGTTTAAGCAGATTTATCCTGCATGTAAGCAGATTTATGAGGTTATAAAGTAGTAACATAGAATTAGTACAAAAAATCTAAAAAGAAAATGGAGGAAAAAAGACATGATCAATTTACCTAAAGTGAAGCTTGGTATCGTGGCTGTGAGCCGCGACTGTTTCCCGGAAAGCTTATCCGTAAACAGAAGAAAGGCAGTAGTGGCAGCATATGCTGCAAAATATGATGTGGAGGATATTTACGAATGTCCCATCTGTATCGTGGAAAGTGAAATCCATATGGTGCAGGCCTTGAATGACATTAAGGCAGCTGGCTGTAATGCACTTTGTGTATACCTTGGAAACTTCGGACCTGAAATCTCCGAAACATTGCTTGCAAAGCATTTTGATGGACCGGCTATGTTCGTTGCGGCAGCAGAAGAAAGCCAGAACGATCTGGTAGGCGGACGTGGTGATGCCTACTGTGGTATGCTGAATGCAAGCTACAACTTAAAGCTTCGCGGCGTTAAGGCATACATACCGGAATATCCTGTAGGAGATGCGCAAAGCTGTGCGGATATGATCAATGAATTTATCCCTATCGCAAGAGCAATCGTAGGTCTTTCTGAATTAAAGATTATTTCCTTCGGTCCAAGACCGTTGAACTTCCTTGCATGTAATGCTCCCATCAAGCCACTTTTTGATCTGGGTGTTGAGATCGAAGAGAACTCTGAACTGGATCTGTTCGAAGCTTTCAAAAAGCATGAAGGCGACCCCAGAATTCCTGCAAAGGTAAAGGAAATGGAAGAAGAATTAGGTGCAGGTAACATGAAGCCTGAAGTACTTCCTAAACTGGCGCAGTATGAGCTGACCCTTCTTGACTGGGTGGAAGAGCACAGAGGCTATCGCAAATATGTAGCCATCGCCGGAAAATGCTGGCCTGCATTCCAGACACAGTTTGGTTTTGTACCCTGTTATGTAAACAGCCGTCTTACCGGTATGGGTATCCCTGTATCCTGTGAAGTGGATATTTACGGTTGCTTAAGTGAATTTATCGGAACATGCATCAGCCAGGATGCAGTTACCCTGCTGGATATCAATAACTCCGTACCTGCAGATATGTACAAGGAATCTATTGAAGGTAAGTTTGATTATACCCACAAGGATACCTTTATGGGCTTCCACTGCGGCAATACCAACTCCAAGAAACTGGCTTTCTGCAGCATGCAGTATCAGATGATCATGGCAAGAAATCTGCCCATCGAAGTGACCAATGGTACTTTGGAAGGCGATATCATGCCGGGCGAGATTACCTTCTATCGTTTACAGTCCACCGCAGACTGCAAGCTTCGTGCTTACATTGCACAGGGCGAAGTTCTCCCTGTAGCAACCAAGTCCTTCGGTGGTGTAGGTGTATTTGCAATTCCGGAGATGGGACGCTTCTATCGTCATGTTTTGATCGAAAAGAACTACCCTCACCATGGTGCGGTTGCATTTGGTCACTACGGCAAGGCATTGTTTGAAGTATTTAAATACCTGGGCGTGCCGGTAGAGGATTTGAACTACAACCAGCCTAAGAGCCTGCCTTATAAGACAGAGAATCCTTGGGGGTAAGAGGAGCAACTCGGTGAGAATGAATTGAAATGCTCTGATTTGGGAGATTTGATTTTAAAATATTTGTGCTCAAATTAGGTCGTTATATATTTGAATTTTTGAAGCGGGGTATTATAGCCGGATAGATATTGGCGGATACCCCGCTTGTGTGTATATTCGGGGTATTTTCCTGAAAATCATTCTCAAAATACCCTGTATATCTCTCAAAAAACCTTCAAACAATGAAAAATAGCCCTGTACAAAGTTATGAACAAAGATTTATAATGTATTTTAAGCTGCCACGTTGAAAGAGCGTGGCAGTTTTGCTATGATAGAGCTAAAGTGTAAAATATAAGGCGGTTATGTTATGAGAATCAATAGATGGAATGCTGTGGCAGTGGGAATGGCTATCATGTTGCTGTTCACGTCCTGTCAGGGAGAAAGTGAGGCGGTGCGTCTTTCCGGGGAAGCGGTAAGTGTATCGGTGGAGAAGGAAGTGGGGTCAACGGAAGAGGAAGTAGGTTCGGCGGAAGAGACCAAACAGGATCCGACAGATTTCGAGACAGAAGTTGTGGAGCAATCTGAAACGGCGACGGAAGAATCACAATCACCGGAGGCAGAGTTTGAAGAGTTGGACTCAATGTCGCAGGAAACGCAAGAAGAATCAAAAAACCAGGAAACACAAGCGTCGGGATCAGCGGTGCGGGATTCCCAGGAAGTAACTTCGGAAAAATATCTTGTGGTCATTGATGCGGGGCATCAGGCAAAAGGAAACTCCGAAAAGGAGCCCATCGGACCGGGGGCGGATACGCTCAAAGCCAAGGTGTCAAGTGGAACCAGGGGAAAGACCAGTGGTGTTGCGGAATATGAATTGAATTTACAACTGGCCCTAAAGCTGGAAAGTGAGCTTTTGCTTCGGGGCTATGAAGTGATCATGATAAGAACCACCCATGATGTGAATATCAGCAATGCGGAGAGGGCGGAGGTGGCCAATGAGGCCGATGCACATGCCTTTATTCGGATTCATGCCAATGGATCTGAAAATACAGAGGTGCATGGTGCCATGACCATATGCCAGACTGCAGCCAATCCCTATAACAGTTCTCTGTATGAAAAGAGCAAAGCTCTTTCCACGGCTGTGCTGGATGAGATGGTAGCGGCCAGCGGATGTAAGCTGCAGAGAGTCTGGGAGACGGATACCATGAGCGGAATCAACTGGTGCCAGGTGCCCGTAACCATTGTGGAGGTTGGATATATGTCCAATCCGGAGGAAGACAAGCTGTTGGCTACGGAGGAGTATCAGGATAAGCTGGTTCAGGGTATGGCCAATGGGATCGATAAGTATTTTGCGGAAAATGAATAAGAGCAGGAGAATTGCATGAACATATTAACAGTAGACAACATCACAAAGTCCTATGGGGAGAGAAAATTATTTGATCATACAGGATTTTATCTTCAGGAGGGAGAAAAGGCCGGTATTCTGGGAATCAACGGAACCGGCAAATCCACA
>JAZUCP010000265.1:0-3350 GCA_045639165.1 Acetatifactor sp.
TGCATCTGTCCGGTTAATTTAAGCAAGCCGGGACTAAGCTACAATGCAGTGGAGAACACCTTCCAGAATCGTATCCGGGACTGGGTTGTGGAAATGCCGGAAGCAGGCTTCCTCTTCCCTGCATTCAATGACCGGGGAAGTGACCTGCACAGTATCCTTTATTATACCAAGGACGCGGATGAACTGAAGGAAGGCTTTGTGGAAGCTTTATTAGGCTGCCCTCTCCCATTACCTGCCGGAAGTCAGAAGGAATCCTTCCAAGCCCTTATCGAGGAAACGCTGGCGGAAACCTGCAGTATCGATGCAGTTATTCAGATTCATGAACGTTTCAATGAAATTATTGAAGAACATAAAGAAGACCCTGTGCCATTGATCATGGACAGGGAAGAAGTCAAAACAGTCTTTGCAGACAGCGGTGTATCCAATGAAAAGCTGGAAACCTTTGACCGCTGCTTTGAAGCCACAGCCGGTGCCGGTGCGGAGCTGGTTGTGAATAATGTGATAAATACCCGCTCCTTTGAGGTTAAGACACCGGATGTGGTAATTAAGGTCAATCCGGAACGAATGGATTTGGTAAAAACACAGATCGTGAATGGCCGTGAATGCCTGGTCATCGATCTTGGCTCCGATGTTATGGTGAATGGTATCGCCATCCACAGAAGCCAGAAGGACGAGGAAGAATAATCCTATATAAAGAGCACGTTATCTTTGAAAGCTTTTTCGAAGATAACGTGTTTTTTTCATTATTTTTCTTTTTTATTATATTTTACGATTGCAAGTAATACGAAATAGTATACAATGACAATTCCCAGTACCAGGAAGATTGTAGCAGTGGATCTGGGTGCCAGACTGACCAATACCAGCAATGGAGCTGCCAGCAGGATTGCAAAGCTGCTTCCGATTACCAGATTGTTCGCTGCAGGTGTTTTTAACTGCGGATCGATTTCTCTTAGCAATAATACACCTGAGCTGATGGTACCTGTCATCATACCATACATAGAAAGCAAACCTTCGTAATAGTAATCCTTATATACTTTTTTGCACACATATTTCAGATGGAACAGAGTCACGACTGCTCCGGCTACTGACATCAGTATAAACGGCAACCAAAGCCCTGAAAGATCTTCCACCTCGATAGAGCCGATACCGGCGATGATCATAATATCAAATGCCACACCTGAAATACGGCTGAGCAGATAATTGTTCTGATACTGCCTGGTCACAATCTTATTCTTTTTCAGGCATTTTAAAATACTCTTAAATCCAATGGCAAGCCCAGAACCGATCATAAAGTTAAAGCCCCAAAGCATGGAGTTCAACATATTTCCAATGCTGGGTGCGTAGGCATCTAAAGCACCGGTGATCAGCTTTGTTAATAGGAAGGTTGCACCATATACCACAAGTACAAAGGCAATCTGCACAGAGAATCTGTCCAGAGACTCCGCTATGGGAATCTCATTTTCATTCTGGAAGGTATCTATGGTTACCGAGCCGGAAACTTCATTATATTCTTCTCTCTTTAACTTTCCTTTCTTAGAAAGCCAGGTCATATACAATACACCTACTACACAAGCTGAAATGTATCCTGCTGCTGCAATAGCAAGACCAAATGCCCTTCCTCCTGCAAAGCCCATTGATTCATAAGAGGCACCAATATTATTAGCCTGACCGGGGCCCTGACCATATCCCATGGCCAGAAGGATTCCGGAAGCCTTAAACAATTCCGGCTTTATGGTATAGGCCAATCCCAGTGAAATAGCCAGACCGGTTATTACCTGAATCATATACGATCCTACGATGATGGCACCACTCTTTAATCCCACTCTGTCCTTGCTCTGATCTTCCACTTTCTCGGACACACGCAAAGACATGGCAATAAATCCGATTGCAATACAATGATATGTAATAAACTCAAAGAAGGTACTGTCAATCTTTACAATCCCTGACAGTTTGGCAAGGAGCAAAATAAATCCGCCCAAAACCGCTGTAGGAAGCATCATGCCCCGTATAAACTTTACTTTTCTACGCAGACAATTGGCAATTAATAATGTACTGGAAATAATCACGATCTGTACAATAGAGTTCCAAAGTTGTGTATTTGCTGCTGAATAGTCCATAAGCTTACTTCCTTTCCTGCATCTCATATAAATATAAATACTTCAGTGCTGAAAAACTGATATCCGATTTAATCTCCAGATGTCCTTCCAGACCTTTGATATGTAATATCATGATATTACGGGAAACAATGGCCAGTCCCTGAACATCGGAAAGAGGTACTTCTCTCTCCCCAATTTTCATTCGATTCGGATAAGCTGTAAGCATCTCCTCTCTGGTTCCCGTTAAGGCATGGTCTTTATCAATCTCATATACAGTGACTTTATCTGAAAAAAGAGGCGTATCTTCTAAACCGATTGTCATTTTCTCTTCTAAAATCTTACGCTGCATCTGATCTAATTGGGTGACCGTATATTTATCTCCCTGTGTATCCGTTAGCTCTCCGTACACATCATATTTTGCCTTAAAACCACAATCACAGTACAAATGATCTGCATCACTGTGCATAGTTCCAATCTTTTTACACTGGGGACAGGCAAAAACAGTGGCTTCCATACCCAATGCAAGCTTCTTGCCCTTAAACGCAATTTTTTCCTTTTCCTGAGTCGCATAAGCATCTTCATAAAGATCTGCGCAAATAGCTTCATTGACCTGTTCATCAGTCATTCCCTTTAATTCTTCAACGGAGTATTCCTTGATCAGCTTGCCCTGAATCTTACCCTTTCTAAGGGTGGTGCTCCATCTGGGCTGGGAAAGGTATCCCCCTTCCAATCGGTATGTAATCAGCTTCGCACCACTTCTTCTTGCCACCTTGCCGATGGATGGCAGGATCTCTCCTGTCAATCCGTTAAAAGAACGATTCCCCTCCGGAAAAATACATACACTGTATCCGTCCTTTAAGGTCTTAAGCATCTCTTTAATGGTATTCATTCCCTGCTTACCCTTCTGATGGATAATGGGCTTAAAAAAAGTCATCAGCAGCCAGGTTCCAATGCCCTTACGCAAAATGTGCTCACTGGCAACAAAATAAAGATGCTTTTTTGCAGCCACCCCAACAAAGGCAGGGTCCAGCTCCAGATTGTGATTGGCAAGCAATAAATAGGGTCCCTCAATATCCTTCAGGGAATCATATTTATAATTAAACCGAAACTTTAAAAACAAGTCTATGATCGGAACGATCTTAAATACCGCTCTGTGTCGCTTTATTTCATTCATATGAACACTCTCCCGTCTAATATTTATGCACGCTTACATAAAATTATACGAGAATAGTCGGAATATGTCAACAAATTGGT
>JAZUCP010000266.1:0-11643 GCA_045639165.1 Acetatifactor sp.
GCACAAATAATTTCAGATCAAAGGGCTCCTAAGCATATTTGCCTGCATATTTGCATTGCCACATAGTCGCCTCCTTTTATTCCTTATCTCTTTTCTGCTTTAATTCTGCCTTCAGTGCTGTTACCTGCTCGCTTTCCACACCTTCCGTACTATCCGGCCAGAATAGGATCTTTAAGGTCAACAGCATCAACTGAATATCCATCCACAGTGAATAATTCTCTATATAGATCAAATCCAGTTTTAATTTATCATAAGGAGTGGTATTGTATTTTCCATATACCTGAGCATAACCTGCAAGACCTGCCTTTACCTTCATACGATAGGCAAATTCCGGCATAATCTCCATATATTGCTCGATAATCTGAGGTCTTTCCGGTCTGGGACCGATAAAGGACATGTCCCCCCTCAAGATATTGATTAACTGAGGCAACTCATCAATTCGAACCTTGCGGATAAATTTACCGATGGGGGTAATTCGATCATCATTTTTCTGAGCAAGTCTCGCCACACCGTCTTTTTCCGCATCCGTCCTCATGCTTCTGAATTTCATGATCTCAAATTCCCGTCTGTCCTTGGTGCAACGGATCTGTTTGTACAATACCGGACCGCCGTCATAGGCCTTGATCACAATTGCAGTGATCAGCATAATGGGAGATGCCAATACTAACAGAATTGCAGAACATACAATATCGATAAGACGTTTCATGAAACGCTGCTCCAGAGTCAAACTGTATTCCCTTGTCAGCAATATAGGAGTGTCAAACAGATGCAGTTCCTCCGCTCCCAACAGAATAACATCCGTAATCTTAGGCATGGTATATACACGAATGGAGTTGGCATAGCAGAATTTGAGCACTTCATTTCTTTCCTGGGTGGAAATATCCCAGTTTACAACACCATCATATTCTCTTCCTCCAAGACCGATCATGATCTCTTTACCGATCACATCCATCCCCTGTTCAATGTGTATGCAGCGGACAATATCATACTTATCCTTTCGGCTTGCAAATTTGCTCATGATTCCTTCAATATCACGATCCCCATGAATCAAAAGCAATCTTCTGGGCGGGAAAATAGATCTGTAAATCCTTTGTGCAATACTTGTCCACACAATGGCAATCACGATCTGCCAAACCGTCATCAGCAGAAACATTTTCAAAACAAAGAACTGCTTTGCCATAATAGACAATTCAATATAAATAATCACATTGGCTGCAAGGGTCGCAAATGCCTGTGAAAAAATCACCTCGGAGCTCTTCAAAAATCCGATTCGGAAGCCTCCGTACATATTCGACAAAAAGTATAAGATCACCGCATACAATGCAACTTCCAAAAGACTTACTCTATAATAATAATGGATACCGGTTACCTGTGTAATGCTGGGACTAAAATTCGTGGTCCAACAATAGTAAAATACCAGGGTCTCCAACAAGAGCCCTACTCCTGCCAATCCCAATAATATTAATCTTTTTGCTGTTTCTAATTTCCGCATAAGAAATACCAAGCCTTTCCTTCCTGCTTCACGCAGATATCATTTGTCTTTACCGCAAAATCATTTGTGTATTCTCAACAATATATTATACCACGTTTCCATCATTTTTACTAGACCCTTCTGAGCACAGCTCTTACGGCCCAAAAGCAGAAATTGTAGGCACTATACACAAAGGATAAACCTTCTGATCGTCTGTAAAGATTCCAGATTCGCCGGATTGCCTCTAACTTATTTGATGACAGGGATTTCTTGGGTCTTCTGTACAGAACCAAATTTTCATTCAATCCATATGCAACATAACCCTCTCTGAGAATCTTCCACCAAAGTGCTGTATCCTCACTCTTTATCACCGGCATCTGAATCTTCTCCTTGGGTAATTTCTGAGTATCAAACATTACCGTAGAAGTGAAAATGGTGGTATTCTTCAATGCCTGCCTATAATTTAATGCGGCCGGAACATGCACCACCTTACCGGTCCCTTTTGCGAACTCATCCGCAAACTCATATCCCGTACAGATAAATGCCGCATCCTTTTCTTCCATAAACTGAAGAGACCTCTCCAGTTTTTCAGGCATCCAGATATCGTCCGCATCCACATATGCCACATATCGCCCCTGAGCTGCATTAACACCAATATTTCTGGCAACTGCAGCACCCACATTTCGCTTTTCCACAATCATGCATATCTTTTTATTTGAATGATTCTGACGGTAATTTTTAATGATTTCCTCCGAAGAATCCAGGCAGCCATTCAAGACCAATATCAACTCCCAGTCCTCGTAGGTCTGTGCCAGAACTGAATTCATGGTTTCCTCTATATATTTTTCCGCATTATAAACCGGCACAACAATACTGATCGTCTTATTCATCTCAATTTCTTCCCGCCTTTATTTTCTTACCGTATTCTATCTTAGTTTGATGCAAATTCCCAAATGGTATAACTTCCCACCTGCGTGGTTTCAAGTTTTTTACCATACTCTACCGAAACCGCCTGTATCTTACTCTCCAGCCATTCTGTAATCTGAGTCGGAAGTATCATAATATCCACCTCCATATCAACAGCTATTTTCACATACTTTTCCGTTGATACAGCCCCATATACTTCCTCCGGAGCCTGCTCCACCTCCAGAAGATATAGATTATGAGCTGATGAAACCGTTTCCATCCATTCATAACAAGCCATTTCTTCTTCGGTATAGCCCTCATAATCATAGGCTCCCGCTTTTGCATCCCACATATCCCGTCCGTAAAATAAAATCACTTCTCCACTATGACTTCTGAGGTATTGCATAAGCCCGGCTTTTCCCCATATCACATGGCCTTCCAATGAATTTTCCTCTTCCAAATACTCTAAAATAGCTGCTGCCACTTGTTCTTCCTGTCGAAGCTGATCATCCATTGTCCGCAGCCTGCCCTGATTTCCGCACAGAAATAAAATAGCTGTTGCTGCACATAAACCGCAAGCCGTACTAATCCTCAACTGCTTTTTCGCCGGCTCCTTCTCCCCTTTGCGTAATACACTAGGAACCTCCTCAAATATTACTGTTATAATTCCCCATGCAATCATAGCTGTCAAGGGAACACAGCTCCATATCCAGGAATAATCATAGAACCGGGTCTGATATAACTGAAGTATCACACCCGTCAAAGGGAATACGATTGCAGCGATCATACCGATACAAAACAAATGCATCTGTTGTACGCTTGTTTTTCTATACTTCTTCCAGCGAATCAGTGAATAAAAAGCAATCCCTATTACCAATGCAAGGTATTTATATTCTGCAATGAAACTCTCAAATCCGGAAATTGTCAATGTGAAAGTTTCTCTTAATACATTCATCAAGATATCCCCTCCTCATTTATTCGACATCTTCCATGTATCAGTATTTTCACCGACAAAACTCCCAAAACCACCACGATACACAGTCCCATTCCCCAGAATGTCCACACAATACACAGCTCCGTCAATACGCACAACAAAGCAATCCACCACTTTTTTTCACACACTGCATACAATGCCAACGGTATCAAGATACTATTTCGCATGGTTGTTCCCAGATGTCCGGCATGCAAAACACCATAACCCTCCATATAAACCGTTTGTTCACACAGAAAAAATATAAGCGCTACCACTACCAGAAACCAACATTTTTTCTTACTATCCTTTTCTCTATCAAACAAGGTTCCGGCAAGCAAATAATACGACATGTAGCACAGACATAATACCACTGTGGGAACTATTTTTCCAACAATCACTTCCGGTTCCAACCGCATCCAGACACTTAACCATGCATAAATCGTTGGTAAACATAAAATTTCATATCTTAATGGTGCTCCTGAATACATTTTTCCTGTTAACGGAGAGACTTTATATATTCCATCCTCACTCAAAAAACTATGCACCGTTTCCAAAGTTATATCTCCCGCTGTCTGCACAATAGGCTGGCGCCATATATATATAATCTGCAAAATGAACAACATTATAAAAAACAGAATTGCCGGGGTGGGCTTATGCAACTTGATATTTTCTCTTAAAAGTTTTCTATTTCGCACAATTAGAATCAACAAAAGAATTCCAATTACACTCATGAAACAGACAACGATTCTTTCGCCACTTTTCAAGGAAGCATCCGTAAACAAACAAAAAAGATGCACTGCCTCCATAAGTCCGATCATACACATAAATCCACATAAAATACATTCAAGTACTACACTTATCAGAAACACTAATGTCCCTCCATTTATGCCCTACCCTTTCCGGACAAGGCCATTATCTATATTTTATCACAATCACATACTTTTTAAATCCAGCCGCATTTTATCTGCAATTCGAGCAATATATTCACTATTTGTTGGTCTATTTTTACCTTGCTGTACAGAATATCCAAATAATTTTTCGAAAGTTTCCACATTACCCCTGTTCCAGGAAATCTCTATCGCATTTCTGATCGCTCTTTCTACTTTTTGGTCGGTTGTTTTGAAATGTTTTGCTATTGTAGGATACAGTAACTTAGTTACACTACTGACAACTTCCATATCTCTACCCGACAAAAGGATTGCGTCTCTCAGATAATGATATCCTTTCAAATGCGCCGGAACACCAATATCCAGCATAACCTCTGTGATATAGCGTTCCAGAACATAATCCTCCACAGTCGTAATATCCATAAACTCCCCTTTCAAATGTCGAAATTTGCCCATTACTGCAACTGATTTCATTATAGTAACAATATCTGTCGAAAAACTCAACGAGAATCCATCGCGTAAAATCGAGCATATTCGAGGTCATTTATGATATTTACAACTTCTCTTTTACAAGGTATATGGGGCGTTTTTTTACTTCCATATAGGTCTTGGACAGATACTGTCCCAAGATCCCCAGGCAGAACAATTGTACACCACTAACGAGCAAAATAATGCATACTAAAGAAGGCCATCCGGAAACCGGATCTCCAAAAAGAATCTTTCTGACAATGATAAAAACGATGGCAACAAAAGCCAGAGCACAGAACAAAACACCCATAACAGAGGCAAATACCAACGGCACTGTAGAAAAGGCAGTGATTCCTTCTATGGAATAAAAGAACAATTTCCAGAAATTCCACTTGGTTTCACCCTTGGCACGTTCAATATTCTCAAACTCCAACCACTTGGTTTTATAACCAACCCAGCCATAAATACCTTTGGTAAAGCGGTTATATTCTGACATTTTTAGAATGGCATCCACCATCTGACGGGTCATAAGACGATAATCTCTTGCGCCATCCATAATCTCGGTTTTGGATATCTTCTTCATCAATCGATAAAAGCATCTGGCAAAAAAGGATCTAATGGGCGGTTCCCCTTTTCTGCTGACACGACGAGTAGCCACAGAATCATACCCTTCATCCAATGCCGCAAACATTTCCGGCAAAAGAGAGGGTGGATCCTGAAGATCTGCATCCATAATTACCACATAATCACCCTTGGAATTCTCCAAGCCCGCATACATGGCAGCTTCCTTTCCGAAATTTCGAGAAAAGGAAATCAATCGAACTCTGGAATCAAGCTCTTTTAAAGCCCTGACTTCTTCTACTGTTCGATCCTTAGAACCATCATCAATATATAATATTTCTACGTCCATTTTTCTCTTTTCAAAGAGGGAACTGTTTTTCATCAGCTCCACGTAGAAATCCTTCACATTCTCTTCTTCGTTGTAGCAGGGTACAATCACACTTAATAAGCTCATACACCATTCTCCAAACTTTAACATACTTGTTTATCTTAGTATACTATTGATTACTTTTTTTCGCAAGGCATTAACATATTTTTCACAAAACACTGGCTATTCCCGATAAAATAGAGTATACTTTATTATTATCCGTACAACAAATTTATGCGAAAGCGAGAAGATACTTATGCAATTTTTTCAGGACTTATTTAACAACAAAGTCTTTATGTCCGCTGCTCTGGCCTGGCTTGTAGCTCAGGTATTAAAGACCCTGATCCATACCTTTTTTACCAAGGAATTTGATCCAGAGAGACTGGTAGGCAGCGGCGGTATGCCCAGCTCCCATTCCTCCACCGTAGTTGCACTGGCAACTGCCACCCATTTTGAATACGGAACCGGAAGTTTTGAATTTGCCATCTCTGCCATTCTCGCCATCATTGTTATGTACGACGCCCGTGGCGTACGCAGAGAAACCGGCCGCCAGGCAGTCTTGTTAAATGATATCATTAAAATCTTTGAAGATATGGGAAGAAGCGAGATTTCCACCCATGATAAGCTGAAAGAATTTGTAGGCCATACTCCACTGCAGGTAGTAATGGGGGCTTTGCTTGGATTTTTGATTGCTTTGATTATGTATTTATAGAAAAAAGGCGTATGTGAACCACATACGCCTTAAAATATTATTACTATTTCTCACCCAATCCCAATCTATTAACCGCTGAGAAGATGGCTCTTACGGAAGCTCGTGTAATATTGGAGCTGACACCCACACCATAGGTTACATGGCCGGTATCACTGTCAAGCAGGTGGATATATGCCGCGGCCTGGGAGTTGGAACCACTCTGGAGTGCATGTTCTTCGTAGTCTAAGATCTTAATGTCTATGTTAAGAGCTTCATCCAGACCACGCTTCACTGCATCGATAGGACCATTACCAATTGCCTCAAAGCTCTTTTCCACACCATGATCTGTATAAACCACAGTTACCTTTGTATCAAAGATGGATTCTTCACCTGTTTCATCCACCTTCAGGCGACGGAAATGAATGGGTTCTTTCCGATCAAGATAGGACTCTTTGAAGCATTCCATAATCTGTTCAGGCGAAACCTCACCTTGCTTTTCGGAAAGATTCTGGATCACATTTGCAAATTCCTTGTGCATCGCCTTAGGAAGCTTGAATCCAAAATAGGTATCCATGATAAATGCCACACCGCCCTTGCCGGACTGTGAATTGATACGTACGATAGGCTCGTATTCTCTGCCGATATCTGCCGGATCAATAGGAAGATAAGGCACCTGCCAGTATTCACTGTTACGTTCTCTCATAGCCTTAACACCCTTGTTGATTGCATCCTGATGGGAACCAGAGAAGGCCGTAAATACTAATTTACCTGCATAAGGATGTCTCGGGTGAATGGGTATCTTGCAGCAACGTTCATATATTTCAATGATTTCATTAATCTTCTCAATATTTAACTGTGGATTGATTCCCTGGGAGAACATATTGTAGGCAATGTTTAAAAGATCCACATTACCGGTACGCTCTCCATTGCCGAACAAGGTGCCTTCCACACGATCTGCGCCTGCCAAAAGTGCCAGTTCCGCACTGGCAACACCGGTTCCCCGGTCATTGTGAGGGTGCACGCTGACAATAATGCTCTCTCTGTTGTCCAGATGTCCGATCATCCACTCAATCTGATCCGCATATACATTGGGAGTATTCATTTCAACTGTTGATGGCAAATTGATGATCATTGGATTCTCAGGTGTCGGTCCCCATTCCTTCTGCACTGCATTGCAGATCTCCAGAGCAAAATCCAATTCTGTGCCGGTAAAACTTTCCGGCGAATATTCCAGAATGATCTTGCCGGGGAACTTCGCCGCACGCTCCTTAACCATCTTCACACCATTGACTGCGATCTCAATGATATGCTCTCTGTCCATTCCAAACACCACATCTCTCTGCAATGTGGAGGTAGAGTTATAAATATGTACAATGGCCTGTTTACATCCTTCAATGGATGCAAAGGTTCTGTCCAGCAGCTCTTCACGACACTGGGTTAAGACCTGCACACATACATCCTCAGGAACCAGGCGTCTGTCCACCAACTGACGAAGGAAATCGAACTCAATCTGGCTGGCTGCGGGAAATCCAATCTCAATCTCCTTAAAGCCCAGTCCAATTAAAAACTGGAACATCTCGATCTTTTCATTTACCAACATAGGATCGATCAAGGCCTGATTACCATCTCTTAAATCCACGCTGCACCAGATGGGAGCCTTGGTTATTTCTTTATTGGGCCATTTTCTCTCCGGATAGTCTACCACCGGATTTTTACGATATCTCTGATAATTTAACATTTTTCCACTCTCCTCTTTTTTGCATTTTTATATGCAAACAGCTCATCCCGGGGATGAGCTGTTAATTCTTTTATTCGCCAAGGCCGCTTTCTACTACTGATACCAGTGCTTGTAAAGCTTCCTCTTCGTCCGCTCCTTCGCAGGTGAACTCAATTACTTCTCCACTTTTCACACAAGATCCCAGCACGCTTAATACGCTCTTCGCGTTTGCCACATTATCCCTTACTTTGAATGTAATCTTCGCTTTAAATTTCATCGCTTCTTTACATAGGATTCCCGCCGGTCTTAGATGTAAACCTGTCGGATTTTTAATTGTAACCTTCTGACTTACCATACGTCATTCCTCCATATACATATGTATCATACCACGTTCCCAAGAGAATCTCAACCTCTTTTACGCGTTAAAGCAACGATTTATTCGATTACTTCTTCTACCATTTCACTAAACAAAACCTCAACAAATACCTCGTTGACTGCCGTTTGACCTTCTGCCAGTTCAAACTCTACAGGAATACTGTAAACACCCGGAACAATGGTATCCATGTTCTGCTGTTGCATCCATGCCGCAATATCGATACGGCTTTGTAATGTACTCTCGCGCAGAGGTTCTATATCTGCTGCGAGCCCTTTCACCTGCAAGGTGGGCATGATCTGGTCAACCAGAAGCTCTGCCATTAAGTTCTCAGGAGTGTTAAGAATCTGCAATCTGTCTCTTCGTACTACCAGATCCTTTTCCTGTTCCTTTTCCACATGAATCTTTACACGGGCATTTCCATCAAATCTATCATCATATAAAATAGTGCCATTAAGATATTTATTATTTTCCAGATCGATTACTACTTCCAAGGTCTCTGTTGCACCCGTCATATCCAGTTCATCAGAAATAACAATTTTATTGATTCGATTAAGTTCCTTTAGGCTGCCTGCAATGATTGCAGTAGAAGGACTTGCCTCCATAACACCTGTAAACAGATAACCTTCTGCCGGCTCTCCAATGGGAATATACTCTATCGGAATTTCCTTAAGCTTCAGTACCTTAGCATTTACATTCACCGTTTCTACACTTTGTTGTACCGAATCAAACAGCAATGTATTTCCGCTATTATCCACCAGATCTACAGCAAGGGGCGTTGCAAAATCCGTCATAGCACCGGACACATCCACTCTAACCACTGCGTTAGAAATCTGTTCGATCTTAGATGCCGGACCTTCCACCTCCAAACGGGTGTGTTCCAAAGTAACTCCGCCCATTATATGACCATCTGCCACCTGACCAAGTTCCTCATGCCTGATGTAAAGGGATTTTTTCATTTTATCCTCTATAGATAACTTAACATTGCTTATATTGCCGTCTATGTCAATAATATCTCTGCTGTAAGCCGGGCAGTAGAAATTAATCTCCACTGTATTCATACCCGATATCTGATTCAAATCTGCCTCAGCAATAATATCGCTTGCTTCCATCTTGTCCAAAATAGATCCCGGAGCCTCAACCGTCACACTTCTAAGTGTATCCGTGCCATCCAACACCTCGTAAACACGGCCCAACTCCACCAATTTTTCCGTATTTACCAAATCTACCTTAATTCCATAAAAAGTCTTGGTATCAACCGGGTCCTCTTCCGTAATCACCACGAACCACAGTACAAAAGCAATGCTAAAGGCCAGCAACTTTAAGCCCCAATTATCCAAAAGCACATGCTTCCAGTTTATCTTCTTCAAGTTCTTCATTCTTCGGTCTTACCTCTTTCCTTCTTACTCACACGTAATGTTCGCTTGGTCTTTTTCTCCTTCTTTTCCTTTTTCTCATCCTCTTCGTTCAGTGCCGCAAATTCTTTTAATCGAGCCTTCAAAGCCTCTCCATCCAGCCCTCGTTCCAGAGTACCGTCCAGTGCCACACTGATCTTGCCGGTCTGTTCGGAGACTATCACCGTGATAGAATCCGTAGCTTCAGAAATTCCCACACCGGCTCTGTGTCTTGTACCCACTTCTTTGCTGATGGTATCGTTATCTGTCAAAGGCAGATAACAGGTTGCGGAGGTAACACGATTATTACGCACGATCACCGCACCATCATGAAGTGGTGTATTATGCTCAAAAATATTGATCAACAACTGACTTGTTACAATGGCGTCAATGTCAATACCGGTTCTTTCGTAATCTACCAGGGATTGCTTTCCTTCAACAACAATCAGTGCTCCCGTTTTTACCTTACTCATTTCCACGCAAGCTCTGGTAATCTCATGAATGGTTTTCTCTGTCAGAACCATTACCTCTTTTTTACCGGAATCAATGGGTAGAACTGTAGTAAGAATATTTTTACGTCCCAGCTCCTCCAATGCTTTACGCAGCTCCGGCTGCAAAACAATAACCACTGCCGTGATGGCTGTACCAAGCAGGTTTCTTCCTATCCATAGTATGGTATGCATTTTTAAAATTGATGCAAAGAACCACAAAACCATGATCACGATAACACCCTTTAACAAAGTCCAGGCCTTCGTCCTCTGAATCCAGAACATAATATTGTACACTAAGTAGGCGATAATCAGAATCTCCAATAAATCACCTAATCCCATTCCCTCTATGCTCCGTCTTAAACTTTGTAAAATCTGAGCTACCTTTGCTTCCATTCTTTTTAATCCCTGCCAATCACATTCAGTCTTTCATCTTAAGTTAATCTAAGTCTTCAAAAATCTCAAATCCGTTATTATCATCCACATTTCCGATGGTCATACTCCGTCCACCGGTTGAAGTTCTTTTAATACTGCTTTCCTTGGGAACACTTGGCCGTCTTGTTCTGGACTGTTCTGTTACAACGCTTCTCTGCGCCGGTCTTGCCGCAGTGCTTCGAGAAGATGTGGCCGGTCTTTTCTGACTGTTAATCTTCTTTACCGTCTTGGTCTGTGCCGCAACAGCCATTTTAGGCACTGCCTTCACATAATAAAAATATTCATCATCCTCAAACTGTACATTTTCTGTACGGCTATAATCCACACAGAAGAACATAAACTCTAATATCTTTGCAATGGCAACAGCCACCAATGATGCGAAGAATGCACCTAACAAGGATACCTGCGTGTCGTAAAGCAAATCTCCAATCAGGATCACTACGATATTCACAATCGCTCCTGCCACCGCCGCAATACTCCAAGAATGGTCAATGGCCAAACATCTGATAAAATAAACAACCGCAATGGTAATGGCAAAAGCAACGATCATAATAATCATTTCCCGATTCTTCAGCAAACCATCCAGCAATAATCGGATCTTAGCCATTTCCTCGCCGGTACCCATACCATTTATCACTGCTGCATTATCCGCAACCACTCCGATCAGGGAATATGAGATCAGACCACATCCCACTGAGATTGCTGCCATGGGAGAAGCCAAAAGTCCCACTGCAAGAGGAACCACGTAGGACAACTTCATGGCACTGAGCACTGCCGTCAGCACAATAAGCACGGAATGCTTTCCATCAAATCTGGCAAACAGTAATAATAAAATCAGATAAACACATCCGCCTACCAGTGCCGTTTCCAGAGATAATGTATACATATGCAGCAAGCTGAATAAGGATGCCA
>JAZUCP010000267.1:0-4948 GCA_045639165.1 Acetatifactor sp.
CAGGAACTTAATATTATCATATTCCTGTAAACTTTGCAAGTATTACAGATTTCTGATCTTGAATTCTTTCTCGGCCTCTCTTTTCATATCTTTCTTGGCAATGTCCGCTCTCTTGTCATAGAGCTTTTTACCTCTTGCAAGACCGATCTCTACCTTTACCTTACCCTCTTTAAAGTATACCTGAAGCGGCACCAGGGTATACCCTTTTTCTGCCACTTTACCGGCCATCTTGTTAATCTCATACTTATGAAGCAAAAGCTTTTTCACACGCAGAGGATCTTTGTTAAAGATATTCCCCTTTTCATAAGGGCTTACATGCATACCATAAACGAACATCTCTCCGTTTTCAATACGGATAAAGGATTCTTTTACACTGCATTTTCCCATACGCATGCTCTTTACTTCCGTTCCATGGAGAACAATGCCGGCTTCGTAGGTTTCATCTATAAAATAATCATGGTAAGCTTTTTTGTTGTTGGCCACCAGTTTTTGTGCCTCTTTCTTTGCCATAACTTCCTCTTTTCTACTTATTTATCTTCTGCCTTTTACTATACATCATTTTGGATGCATTTTCCAGCCTTTATTCCTCTGCAAGCACAAAATCTACGGTTCTGGTCAATTTATCGGTGGATACCGCCATAACCTTAACAGGCATGCCCAGCTTAAAGGTTCTACCACTCATTTCCCCCACCAATTCGTAGGATTCCTCCCGGAAATAATAATAATCTCCCGGAATCTTGGATATATGCACCAGTCCTTCCACCGTATTAGGCAGCTCCACATACATTCCCCAGGCAGTTACACCGGAGATCACACCATCAAAGATTTCTCCCAGATGAGCTTCCATATATTCTGCCTTCTTAAGCTTATCCGTTTCTCGCTCTGCCTCTGCAGCTCGACGTTCTGTTTCCGAAGAATGCTTTGCTACCTCTGCCAGAATCTGATGATAATGATCGATTCTTCCTCCGTTTAACCGTCCTCTGATCTGCTCTTTGATAATTCGATGAATCTGCAGATCCGGATATCTTCTGATCGGGGATGTGAAATGACAATAATATTGTGCCGCCAGTCCAAAATGTCCACTGCTCTCCACACTGTATTTTGCCTGCTTCATACTGCGTAAAGCCAGTCGTGAGATCAATGCTTCCTCCGGCTTTCCCACGATCTTATCCAAAATCTTTTGAATCTCCTTTGGATGGATCTCCTCCCCGGAGGCATGCTTGCCTTTGGCACCCACGCTCTTCATATAATAGCCAAAATTATATAAAAAGGTTGCCAATTTCTGAATCTTTTCCGGATCAGGATTTTCATGAATTCGATATACAAAAGGCATCTCCTGCCAATAAAAATGTTGTGCAACGGTTTCATTGGCTGCCAGCATAAAATCTTCTATTAACATATTTGCGGCATTGCGTTCATAAGGTTTGATCCCGATGGGAACGCCCTGCTCATCCAGTATGATCTTAGACTCAGGGAAATCAAAATCAATGGCTCCCCGTTCCCGTCTTTTTTTTCGCAGGATGTCCGACAAATCCTTCATTTCGTGGAACATTTGATCCAGATATCTATATTTTTCATACTCCGGATACTTCTGATATGCATTTTCCTCGGTAAGAATCTGATTCACAATGGTATAGCTCATACGGTTATTCACTCGAATGACGGATTCACAGATTTCATAATCTACAATATTGCCCTTCCCATCAACAGTCATAATACAGCTAAGTGCAAGACGGTCCACTCCCTCATTCAGGGAGCAAATTCCATTGGATAAAGCATGGGGAAGCATGGGGATCACCCGGTCTACCAGATACACACTGGTACCTCTCTTTAAGGCTTCTCTGTCCAATGCAGAATTCTCCTGCACATAATTGGTTACGTCCGCAATGTGCACACCCAGTTTATAATGGTTTCCATCAAAGCTTACACTTACAGCATCGTCCAGGTCCTTGGCATCCTCTCCGTCAATGGTTACCATAACCGTATCCCTCAGATCCCGTCTACCTGCCATATCCGCCTCAGATACTTCCTTAGCAACACGCTCCACCTGATTCATAACCTTCTCACCAAAGGTAACGGGTAATTCAAATCCCTTTACAATGGCCATAATATCCACACCGGGATCGTTGATATGACCCAGGATCTCTACCACCTTTCCTTCCGGATTCTTATTGCCACTTCCGTAATCGGTAAGCTCAACCACAACCTTATGACCATTTACAGCCCCCTTGGAACGTTCAATGGGGACAAATACATCATATGGAATCTTTCCGTTATCCGGAATGACGAATCCAAAGTTTTTAGAGCTCTGATAGGTTCCCACCACCTGATTCATCCCTCTGGCAATGATCTTTACCACCTGTGCTTCCTGACGTTTTCCACTCTTTTCTCCCAGAAGTGCAATCTGAACCGTATCCTTGTGGAAGGCTCCATTCACCTTGTCCTCCGGAATATAAAAATCCTCCTCACGTCCCTCTACTTCCACAAAGCCAAAACCTTTTGCATGACTGATAAAGGTACCGGTGAAGAATTTATTGGCAGCTTTGATATATTTTCCTTTTTGAGTCAGAGCAACTTTACCTTCTGCAAGAAGCTCCTCCAGAATCTTTTTGAATTCCTCTCTGTCCTGCTTGCCCACCTGCAAAAAAACAGCCAATTCTTTTTCCTTCATGGGAACATATAATTCATCTGCTAACAGATCACATATTACTTTCTTCCGCTTATCTCTGATGTCCATATTTTCCTTTCCATGTATACCACAAATGCAAGACTCGTAAAAAAAGACACCCTTTTTGTAAGAGTGTCTTTCGTTCTGAATTATAAAACATTTAACAAAACTGCCAAAAGAATAAATCCGATTGCAAGATACTTTGTGATCTTAGCAAGCATTCCTTCCATGGAACGTCCTTTATTCTTGCCCCAGTAGCTCTCAGCCGCACCGCTGATAGCTCCAAGTCCTGCAGACTTGCCTTCCTGCATTAATACTAAAACAACGATTGCCACACAAACCAATATAAATAAAATCTTTAAAATAACACTGAGCATATCAATAAACTTCCTTTCAAAGGTTCCATAACCATATTATGTCAAGCTTATTTACTATAGCATATACAGTGAAATATTTCAAGCATTTTTTATTTAATTTCTTCTTCAATTCGAAGCAATCGATTGTATTTTGCAGTTCTCTCTCCACGGCATGGTGCACCGGTCTTTATATATCCGGCATTTAAAGCCACAGCCAGATCCGCAATGGAGGTATCCTCTGTTTCTCCTGAACGATGAGAAATAATGGTCTTATATCCGTTACGCTTTGCTAAGGCAACTGTTTTCATACTCTCTGTCAGGGTACCGATCTGATTTACCTTTACCAACACGGAATTGCCTGCACCGAGTTTAATACCTGCCATCACTCTCTTTACATTGGTAACAAAGAGATCGTCTCCCACCAACTGGATATTATTGGCAAATTTCTTGGTCAAAAGCTGCCAGCCGTCCCAGTCCTCTTCTGCAAGGCCGTCTTCAATGGAGCAGATGGGATATTTAGAAATCAAGTGCTCATAATACTCAATCATTTCGATGCGGTTTCTATAGACGTCCGTTCCTTTTATCTGGCTTTCACCGGGGAAATAATATCTCTTATATTCCTCATCATACAATTCACTGGCTGCTACATCCAGTGCGAAATAGATTTCTTCACCGGCCTTGTAACCACTGGCTGCTACCGCCTCCACCAAAAGATCCAAAGCCGCCTCAGCATCTGCAAGGTCGGGAGCAAAACCGCCTTCATCCCCTACACCTGTAGATAATCCACGATCCTTGAGAATCTTTTTTAAATTATGATATACCTCTGCGCAGATTCGCAGTCTATCAGCAAATGTAGCTTCTTTTACAGGAACAATCATAAATTCCTGGAAATCCACAGTATTCACTGCATGCTTTCCTCCGTTTAAGATATTCATCATAGGAATCGGCAATTCCATAGCCTGGACACCGCCCAAGTATCTATATAAGGGAAGATTCATTGCCGTAGCTGCTGTTTTGGCAACGGCCAGGGACACTGCCAGCACTGCATTTGCTCCCAAGTTATTTTTATTCTCTGTTCCGTCCTCTGTTACCATAGCCATATCAATGGCCGCCTGATTGATTGCATTTCTTCCGATCAACAAAGGTGCAATCTTTTCATTGATATTTTTTACCGCATGCTGAACACCCAAACCAAAATATCTGGGATCTCCGTCTCTTAGCTCTACCGCCTCAAAGGTACCGGTACTTGCTCCTGAAGGGACGGATGCATGTTCTTCATATGTTCTATGGTCTTCTGAATTATATACAGTTACCACCGCTTCCACAGTGGGATTGCCTCTGGAATCCAGCACTTCTCTTCCGTATACATTGGTAATTTTTAAATAAAGCATACTAAGCCTCCTAAAATACGATACGTATTTATAGTTTAGCCCAAACTTTCACTTTAATACGCTTTCCCCGCAAGAATTTCTTTGTAATCCTGAAGATTTTTCTCTAAAAGAGCCGGCGTATCCAATCCAAACGGACATTTTGCTTTGCAGGCACCACAATGCAGACATTCTTCGATCTTCTTCATCTTAGCCTGCATAACATCTGTAAGCTGTGCCGCGGAGGGAGCTCTTCTGATCATCAGGCTCATTCTGGCACAGTTGTTGATCTCGATTCCCACAGGACAAGGCATACAGTAACCGCATCCTCTGCAGAAATCCCCCAGAATCTCGCTTCGATCCTTTTCAATCACTGCCGAAAGCTCTGCATTTAATACAGGCGGATTCTCAATATAACTCAAAAATTCATCCAACTCGCTTTCTCTTTGTACTCCCCAGATAGGAAGAACATGATCGTACTGAGCCAGGAATGCATATGCTGCCGCAGAATTGGTGATCAGACCTCCGGATAATCCTTTCATGGCAATAAAGCCCAT
>JAZUCP010000268.1:0-1516 GCA_045639165.1 Acetatifactor sp.
TTTCACAATACCGCCGGTCAATGAATGCATTACATCCGGAACTACACTGGCTACGATACTTCCCTCAATCTCCTTAATGGAAACATTATGAAGTGCCAGCATATTTGTGAACATCATTGCATATTCATCCGATGTTCTGGGTATCTTGGTGGTAATGCGAAAGGTTGCTTTCAGATATTCCCCTTCATATACACCACAGGTAATATTGGTATTTCCTACATCAACTACAAGTAACATCATTATTCCTCCAACATATCCGAGATATCTTCTTTTAATATAAATACCCGGTAATATAAGCTTAAAGATTCCAAAAGTTCAAATCTCTTGCGTCTGATCTCTGATACCAACAGGCCACTGGAAATCTCATCATAATAGATATCTGTTTCCTCCGCCTGGGTCTCCAGTGAAACGGAACCATCCGGTTCAAATACAATCGTAAAGATGCCGCCTACTTCCTCCGCAAACAAAACACAGATAATATGAAGTTCATCCTTGATGGAATCCGGGATTCCGTTAAATTTCTCATTAAAATAATACTTTTGCTCGTACGCATTTGCACCGCAAAGAACAATTCTTTCTTCCATATTTTTCTTTTCCTTTACACATATCCTAGCGCACCCCGCACGGACACCTCTCCGGCATAGACCTGACGAATCTGCCCTGTCTGATCTTCTACCAGCAATTCCCCTGTGGATGTGATCCCTCTGGCAATCCCTTCAAAGGGCTCCTTCTGGTCCAGGACTTTTACTGCCGCATCTTTGTTTAAAAGTCTGCTATGATAATACTCCAAAAAAGGCAGCAGGTCACCTTGTTCTGCAAACTTCTCATAATCCGTCTCGAAGCACTCCATAATATTGGTCAGCAACTCAGCTCTGTCCACAGACTTGTTGCAAGCAGACTCCAGGGCAATAGCTTTATCCTTCAGCTCTCCCTCAAATTCCTGTGGGTGTACATTAATTCCCACACCTACAATCACATGAGCAGCCTTTCCACCTTCCACATGCATCTCCGTCAGGATTCCACACACTTTTTTTCCTTCAATCAGGATATCATTGGGCCATTTGATCCCCACCTGGACATCCGCGATTTTTTCAATAGCTTTTGCTACAGAATGGGCCATTACTAAGGTCAGCATGGATATCTTATTAATTGGGAGCTTTGGGCGAAGAAGCAGGGAAAAGTACAAATTCTTACCTGCGGGGGATTCCCATATTCTTCCTCGTCTCCCCCTGCCACCGGTCTGCTTATCCGCTATCACCAATGTCCCATGCACAGCCTCGTCTGTTCCAAGCTGTGCTGCGGTCTGATTGGTGGACTCTAATTCGTTTTGGTATACCAGACACTTTCCAGCCCATTTTGTGTGCAGATCATTTGTCCATTTATTATTATCCAAAAATGCTTCCATATATACTATGCCAGGGTTGCAGCCATAATCGCTTTTATGGTATGCATACGATTTTCCGCTTCTTCAAACACATGGGACTGTTCGCTTTCAAACACTTCATTGGTTACTTCC
>JAZUCP010000269.1:0-5325 GCA_045639165.1 Acetatifactor sp.
AATAAGGAGGATTTGAAAGCTCTCAGACATTATGATTTTACCGGTGTTTTGTGGGCGGCAGGACTGTATTTATTTGTCATGATCGCCGGATTCGCCCTCAATGCAATCAATACATGGATTCTCCAGAAAATGGGGCAGAAAATCATCTATACCCTGCGTGAGGAAGTATTTTCCCACATTCACAGCTTATCCTTAGGATTCTTTAATACCACACCTGTGGGCAAGCTGGTTACTCGTGTGAGCAATGATACTGAATCAGTGAATGAGCTTTTTACCACCATATTGATCCGTTTATTTAAGAATATTGTAAAAATCCTGGGCTATGCGGTGGTTATGATCTCCTATAGCCTGCAGATGGCTCTGGTTTCCTTTTTACTGCTGCCGGTGGTAGGGGTACTGACCTTTATCTTCCGGGCGCTGTCCAGAAAAGCTTACCAGCTTACCAGAAATAAGATTACGGAATTAAACACCTTTCTGTCAGAGCATTTAAGCGGCATGCGGTTGATCCAGATCTTTGCCAGAGAAGAGCAAAAATACGATGAATTCAGCAATAAATCCATGGAATTGTACCGGGCCAACTGGAGAGAGGTTATGACCTTTGCGATTTTCAGACCTTCTATTTATTTTGTATCCATCATCGCCATGGTCATTGTGATCGGTACCGGAAGCTACTCCGTACTAGAAGGCACCCTGTCCCTGGGTACCTTGTTCATTTTTATTACCTATATCAGCTCCTTCTTTGAACCCATTCAGGAGCTGGCGGAACAGTTTGGAACCCTTCAGTCCGCACTGGCTTCCGCAGAGAAGATTTTCTCCATTCTGGATGAAAAGCCTCAGATCGTCAATCCTTCCAGACCTGTGGAGGTGAATCTTCAGGGACGCATTGAGTTTAAAAATGTATGGTTCGCCTATGAAAACGAGGATTATGTATTAAAGGATGTAAGCTTTACCATCCGTCCCGGCGAAAAGGTTGCCTTTGTGGGAGCCACCGGCGCCGGAAAATCCTCCATATTGAATCTGATCGGAAGATATTATGATATTCAGAAGGGCGAGATCTTGATTGATGGGGTAAATATTAAAGACATTGATACAGATGTGCTCAGAGGTGCCATCGGTCAGGTTCAGCAGGATGTGTTCCTGTTTACCGGAGATATTAAGAGCAATATCTCCCTGGACAACGAGAATATTACCTTGGACCAGATCAAGCATGCGGCTCAGGTGGTAAATGCCCACACCTTTATCGAAAAAATGCCGGATATCTACGATGCTCCGGTGACGGAACGGGGCAGCACTCTTTCCGCAGGCCAAAGGCAGTTGATCTCCTTTGCCAGAACCCTGGCTTACAAGCCGGCCATACTGGTACTGGACGAGGCAACCGCCAATATCGATACAGAAACAGAAAGCCTGATTACTCAGGCTCTGGAAAAACTGATGGAAGGCCGTACCACCATTATGGTAGCCCACCGCTTGTCCACCATTCAGCATGCGGACAAGATCATCGTTCTGGACCAGGGACTGATCAAAGAGTCCGGCTCCCATCAAGAGCTGCTGGCACAGAACGGATTGTACAAAAACTTGTATGATCTGCAGTTGGTGGAGTAGATTTTTAAATTTTCCGGTAAAACTATAAGTATTTTTCACAAAAACACCGTACAAACATTCAACCAAGTGTCTGTTTGTACGGTGTTCTTATTTCTACGGGCCTATATATGGTACGAATACCACTTTATTGTCTGCATCCATAACACGCTCCCGCCCTTTATAGTGCCGAAAAAAAGCAAAGATAATTTCATCTGCCATATCAAACCACTGTTCATAATTCTCTTGATGTTCCATAGCATATCGAATGGCAGTATCGTCTGTCAGACGTCCGTCATATTCTACAATCACAAAATAAATATCGTCATTATAGAAATCTGAATTTGCAATATAGTAGGAATCAATAATTTTCATTTCCACCGGCATCCTGCAATAATATGCATATCCGGCACCTGCCAAAATACCGAGTATCACTGCCACTGTCAGAATTAACCGGAGAAGAGGGCCTGGTTTTACCGCAGATTTCCCTTCATTTGCACTTCCTGCGTCCACAGACGCATCCTCTTGGTTCTCAACGGTCTGGATCACATCCTCCACAGGTTTCTCCACCCCGATATCAATCTGGCACTCGATCAATTCTACCGCAGGTACCTCAAGCACCTCCGCAATTTTTTCAAGGAAATAAATATTGGGGGTAGATACTCCTTTTTCCCATTTTGAAATTGTGGATATGGACACATACAATTTATCGGCCAGTTCTCTCTGGGTCAAATTCCTGTCCTTCCGTAACTGTGCCAGGAAAATGCCCAATCTTTCTTTTTCCATATTCGTTCTCCCAACACCCTCAAAATTTTCTGATCTTTGCCGTGAAACAGTATCGTCTATTCATTCATATATGCAGTCACTCTGCTCTGAATATTCTCTGCCGCTTCTTTGGCGGTGACACTGCCTTTAAAGAATGCTGATGTTTCTTCTTTTACAATACCGCCTACAATACCATCTAACCCTAAAGTCCTTCCATTCCACACAGCGGTCTCCATCAAATTTTGCACTGCTTCTTTGTCCTCATCCCGGAAATTCCAAGTCACTTCTTCCCGGTTACCGGTATATATATTAGTAGCAATATACGTTGTTCTATCCGGCTTTTTAGGATGCAACTGTTCCTCAAATTTATCCTTCATCACCGAAAAACATCCATTGTATTGATTGGTATCATGGGCATATTCTGCAATATGAAATTCCACATACTTCCAGGCTGCTTCCTTCTTTTTGGATGCACTGTTGATTCCCAGAACACCATTACTGAAGCTGATTTTATAACTTGCTTCTCCCTGTCTGTCCGGCATTCCCACAATCACTGCAATATCGCCCATTGCATCCTGCATAGAATCATAATCAAACAGTGTATTCACACTTCTGAATGCTGCCTTATAGTTATTCATACGCATGGCAGTGGTCAAATTCAGCTTCAACGCTTCCTTCGTTTCAGCATCAGGAAGTTTTACGTTCTTAACCATTTTCAGCAATTCTGCAAATCTTCCATCATCAAAACTGCAGCTTTTTTCCTTCCAGTTCACATAAGAATCCATCTCACCTGAAAACAGAATCTCAAACAGACTTTCCGCATCATATTCGCACAAATACCCTTCTTGACCCATGCCAAGTGCAAGAAACTCCTCCGGTGTCAGATCCACATCCTGTGCTGCCTCATTGTCTAATATCATAACCTTAATTCTAAAGCCGGCGGCCAATAGGCGCACCTCCCCATCCAGTGTCATCTGTGCCAACAAGGATGGCAGAATATCCTCTGCATTTAATTTATCACTTTTTTTAAGATAGCCTCCTAATCCTTCCAATAGCCCTTTTTCCACATATTCCTGTATATCCAAACCTGTCAGATCCAGCACATCCGGTCCTTTACCTACTGCTATATCCTGCTGCAATGTCTCAATATCCTCATATGCCTTACGGACTGCTAAAACCTCATTTTGAGTACGGTTGAACTCTTCCACATATTCCCCTACCGCAACCCCAAATGATTGGCCAACATATCCTATGGTAATGGTCTCTCTCTCATCATTTTTTTCTGTCGTCTCCTGCACCGTCACAACGGAGGCTTCTTCCTTGCTGAAATCATATCCGGCAAACTGCATTCTACCGGATGCATCCTTACCAATAGCCATCACATAATCCTTCGTAACTGCTACCCCAGGCTCCGACCACCGAAATACTTCTGTCAGTTCCTGTGTGCTGTCATTATACAGGTACAGGCTTTCATAATCCATAATATAAATACCGTCTTCATAGGCACTGTACAAACGGTTTGCGCAATTTCCATTTTCCGCAATCGCTTTTGCTTCCGGAAGGGTAACCATTTTAGCTTCTTCCAAGATTCCTTCCACTATGTTGACCCTTTCCAGATAAAGAGTCCGATTATCCTTATGAATCAGATAGATACCATTCGCACCATTCACCAATCCTATGTCACCGTAATAGGTATACATATCTTCTTCATACCACGGAACATCCACTTTCCCTGTAAGCTGCAACTGACTATCCCATATCAATAAATTTCCGGTGCTGAACATCACACAATATCCATCCGCCGAAGCGGCAGCATCCACTCCCCATCCGGAATTCAGATCCGGTTCTGCACTTATTTTTTCAAACAACACCTGATCTTCCACATTTCTTTTACACAAAATCCAGTGGCGTGCTGCAAAACTATTATTTTTTGAATAATCAAAATAATAAATATTTCCTATGGTATCTACAGCAACTGTATTAGTGGAAACATACCCCAGAGTCAGCCTTTGCATCGTTTCTTTTTCGCCACACTTTTCATACAGATTCTGACTATATCCTTTTCGGTTATCGGCTACATAGTACAACGTATCTCCAATATACTGTGCCTTTCCCCAACTGCCATCAGAGGGAATGATTTCTTTTTCCGTAACATACACTGCCGACATTGTTTCATCTCCGTCGACTCCGTTCCACGCACCACATCCGGTAAGCAACAGCACTATGAATAGCATCCACATATATTTCCGCATAACAGACCTCCTTATACATTTTCAGAAAGTTTGGATTGCGCTCTCCCTGTACCCACTATAAAGCACCTTCCGTAGTTTGTAAATCGAAGGAATTTCCATGGGTTTTCCACCGGATTACAGGGCATTTTCCAATATTTCTCTTGTATGGAATATTTAGGCATGTTATAATATTTGCTTTAGTTTTGGAGGAGAACCTGTGCCGCCTCCCTATCGCTCCTGCTCCACTGCTTCCAGCGCTTCCTGATATTTTACATTGGGCTTGTAGGAGCGAGCTTCTGCATAGCCCTTTTTTACAATGATACCGTTGAGCATATCTTCGCCCACGTCCACGCCGTCTTCATTCATCCATACATAGGCAAGGGCCCTTTCATACTGATCCTTGGGTTCTACGTCAAATTCCAGCCACACATAAGTAACATCTGCCAGATACTCCTTCAAAAATGTACTGGAATCTCTGCCCTCCTGCGTATTCTTGGATGCATCCTCATGGACACTTTCCGGTGCATTGATACCGATCAATCTGACACGAGTCTGTTCTCCCTGATAATCCACAATCAGGGTATCTCCATCCACCACCCGCACCAGCTCAACCTGCTCCCGGTTTTCTGCCGTTACCTCTGTGGAACCGGTCAGTTCCAGCCATATGTAAAGCCCAACTATGATCAGCGTCCCCAAGGTTCCCCACAGGCTTTTTGACTTCTTATTTTTCTTCCTTGGATTGTTGTTCCTC
>JAZUCP010000270.1:0-2458 GCA_045639165.1 Acetatifactor sp.
TCATAGCCTTTTGATGCAGGAATGGTTGCGTATACATAACAGTGCTCTTTGTCATAATACACATCCTCTGCTCCCATGTTCAATAACTGCTCATATAAAAGCTTTGCAAGATCGTGCTGCTTAAAGCTGCTGGGACTTGTCTGAGATTCCCCATCCGAACAAGTATCTATTTTTACATATTCCAAAAATCTTTCAATTACATTCATGCCAAAAATCCTCCCATCATAAGACTACATTATATCATAACAAAACTTGAGCGGATGTGCAAGTAAAAAGAGCTCTGGGATAGAGCTCTCTTATGATTCTTACCGAATCTGTCCGTTTCCACGTATATAATATTTATAGGAGGTTAACTCCTTCAGTCCCATAGGTCCTCTTGCATGGAGCTTCTGGGTACTGATACCGATCTCTGCACCAAAGCCAAACTCAAAGCCGTCCGTAAATCTGGTAGAGGCATTCACGTAAACGCAGGCTGCATCCACACCGTTCAAGAAGCTTTCCGCAGCTTCCGGATTCCTTGTAATAATGGCTTCCGAATGTTTGGTATTGTATTTATTAATGTGTGCAATCGCTTCTTCCACACTCGAAACTGTCTTCATGGAAAGAATATAATCCAGATATTCCTTACCATAATCCTCTTCGGTAGCTTCCACGCAGCCATCGATCAGAGTCCGGATCTTATCATCTGCACGCATTTCTACATTTTTTTCTGACAAAGCAACCTTTAACATAGGCAGGAAGCTTTCCAGGATATCCTCATGAATCACAAGGGATTCACAGGCATTACATACACCGATCCTTTGGGTCTTTGCATTGATAATGATAGGCAGTGCAATCTCCGGATCTGCGTCCTTATCTATGTATATGTGGCAGTTGCCGGTTCCGGTCTCAATGACGGGAATGGTACTGTTCTCCACCACCGCTTTGATCAGGCCTGCACCGCCTCTGGGAATCAACACATCCACATATTCCTTCATCTTCATAAATGCCGCAGTTACCTTACGGTCTGTATCTGTGATCAATTGGATGGCATCCTCTGTAATGGATATATGTTTTAATGCAGCCCGGATCACTTCTGTAATCGCCATATTGGAGCAGATCGCATCACTGCCTCCCTTTAGGATTACTGCATTACCGGATTTAAAGCAAAGGCCGAAGGCATCTGCTGTTACATTGGGTCTGGATTCGTAAATAATACCGATCACACCCATGGGTACTCTTCTCTTTTCGATCACCAGGCCATTGGGTCTTTCGAATCGTTCCAGACATTCTCCCACAGGATCTTCCAAATCAACGATCTGCAAAAGCCCTTCTGCCATTCCTTCAATTCTGGAAACTGTTAATCTCAGACGGTCCAACATCCCCGGATGCATTCCATTCTCCATTCCTCTTTGAAGGTCTTTTTCATTTTCCTGTAAAATATACTCTGCATGTGCTGTTAAAGCTTTCGCCACTTCCTTTAAGGCATGATTTTTCTGCTCTGTTGATAAAGCCTGCAAAAGATATTTTGCCTTCACTGCATTTTGACCAAGTACTACTAAATCCATACTATCACCACCCGATCTTTTACTTGATTGTCTTATCTAATTGTTCTTTTTACTGAATTTTTCTCCCAGATTTTCAAGTGAACCATCTTCGTTTTGAATGGTTATACTGTTTAACTGCCCTCTTAAATTGGCACGCACATTGGCTACATATTCTTTGCGAAGCTGCTGCTGTTCTTCCTTCTCCGCCTCTGTCAATCCTTCTGCCTTGGATTTATGATATAACTCATTGATCCTTTTGATCTTTGCTTCCATATTGTTGCTCATTTATATTCTCCACTCTTCCTTAATTCTTATGCAAATGTTCTACAAAATCCACCAAGTCAAAACTTTCATCCTTGTGTGACAGGAATAAAGTTCCTTCATTATTACCTTCCAAGATACGATGAAGCACACCGATATCCTTGCTGTTTGCAATGACCATATCCACTGCCGAACTGGTAGCGATCTTTGCGGCGATCATCTTGGTATTCATTCCACCGGTTCCCACATTGCTTCCTGTACTGCCCTTTCCCATATTCATATGCTCCTGGGTAAGCACGTCCACCTGCTCAATAAACTTGGCATCCGGATTCTTTCTGGGATCATCCGTATACAATCCGTCAATATCGGATAATAGGATCAAAAGATCAGCATCTACCAGGGCCGCCACAATAGCTGATAAGGTATCGTTATCACCGATTTCGATTTCATAGGTTGCAACCGTATCATTTTCATTGACAATGGGGATCACTCCCAGTTTTAAAAGCTCTGAAAATGTATTGTGTGCATTGAAACGATTCAAATCATCCACAATGGTATTCTTGGTCATCAAAATCTGTGCAGCGATCTGATTATACTCTGCAAAAATTTTCTGATAAACCATCATAAGTCTTGCCTGACCAATGGCCGCACACGCCTGCTTCACAGCCATC
>JAZUCP010000271.1:0-6629 GCA_045639165.1 Acetatifactor sp.
ATATTCTCCTGGAAACCGCCGCCTGTGATATGGCTGCAGCCCTTGATGGTCACGCCTGCTGCCTTAACAGCCTTCAGAGCATTTACATAGATTCTGGTCGGAGCGATCAGTGCTTCACCCAGAGTGGTTCCTAATTCATCATAATATGTACCCAGGCTTTCAGCGGTCATTTCAAACACTTTACGAACCAGTGAGAAACCATTGCTGTGAACGCCTGAAGAAGCAATTGCAACCAATACGTCTCCGTCTGCAATGCTTTCACCGGTGATCAGATCCTTCTTATCTACAACACCTACTGCAAAACCTGCAAGATCGTATTCATCCTCAGGCATAAGACCCGGATGCTCTGCAGTTTCACCACCGATCAATGCCGCACCTGACTGTTTACAGCCTTCTGCCACACCCTTTACGATGGTCGCGATCTTTTCAGGATAATTCTTACCGCATGCAATATAATCCAGGAAGAACAATGGTTCTCCACCTGCACATGCAACGTCATTTACACACATTGCCACTGCGTCAATACCGATGGTATCATGCTTGTCCATAATAAATGCCAATTTTACTTTCGTACCGCATCCATCCGTACCTGACAATAAAATCGGTTCTTCCATTTCCTTAATCTTGCTCAGAGAAAAAGCACCTGAAAATCCTCCCAATCCGCCTAAAACTTCCGGACGCATGGTTTCCTTTACATGCTTTTTCATCAACTCCACTGATTTGTAACCAGCTTCAATGTCCACTCCAGCCTTCTTGTAATCCATCTTTTGATCCTCCATATATTGTATAGATATGATATCTTTGAATACCAGATATACTCATTCATCATTAGTTTACTAAATATAGTGCATGTATGCAAGTGTATTTTTTATTAATTTTCATTAAGAAATGGTGTATTTAATTCCTCGCACCCTTCCAGCACAAAACGACCCTTGAGAATAATCGAAATTCTGCTGCCATCTGCTCTCACTGCGGTCAGTTCACCCAGTTCGTCATAGGGAATGGTAATATCCGTATGACAGTCAAAATAAGCAGCCTCCGGATCGGTCTTTCGTAACAAACTGACCTCATTATCCCTTGCCACAATGGCTTTTCCGTCGGGATTGTACGTCATCATGTCCTCTTCGTGAGAATAACAGGTGTCCCCTACTGCAAAATGAGGTCCCATTTTTTCTGCGATCAGAATGGGCATTTTGCTTTCAATTCCCCATTTTGCGGCGATCACATAAGCAGTGGTATTGGTTCCGATGGCAAATTCTCCCAAAGGCAGGGTTTCTCTGTGGAACATTACATTTTCCTTGAAAAACTTACGATTCTCTTCCTCCGATTCAAAATTGCTGCAAGAATAATCACTGATCATACCGTCCTTAAATTCCACCTTCAGCTCCCTGTACTCCAGTCCTTCCAAAAACACCTTTGTCACATGGAGAAGACCATTGGTACCGGTAAGAAGAGGCGAGGTAAAGACTTCCCCTACCGGAATATTCACATCTGCAACACAGTTTTCAAAAATGGTTTCCTTTGCCGGATCTGCCAGCTTATGCAGATTGATGGTCAGGTCCGTACGGTTGCCATTCATTCCTTTTAACACCACATGATCTGCCTGATCCAGGGCATCAATGAGTACCTGCTGCATCTGCTGATACTTTTTATAATCCAGGGTATTGATCTTAATCACATCCTCGAAAATCCCCTCAAAATCCTCTCCGATCTCAGCCACCGGAAAGGCAATGATGGTAAAGCTTCTCTCTTCTGCAATAATATACTCTCGCTGAATAGCTCCCGCCTGGGAACGATATTCCACAAAAAGCTTCTGCTGTTGATCGGAAAGCTGTAATGCCTGAGGCTTATTCTCCGGCTCAAAAGATTTCTCTCCAAAGGTCTCTAGCACAGCCGGGCCCGCATGCAGGTATGCCTTGTCTTTATATTTTTCAAAGGCCGTCTTCAAAACCTCCAGCTTACGCTTCATTAAGGCTTTATCCCAGATCAGTGCCTTATCGTCCTTATGATCATAATCATATTGTTTATTGGGATTGGCTCCTGCACAACCCAATTTATACAATCCACCACCCTGTAAAATTCCCGTGGATGCTCTGCGCAAAACCGGCTTTAATCCCATTTTAGCAAAGTTTTCTATGGCTTTTACCATCATTCTCTCAAATCCAAGAGCATAGTAAAGCTCCACCGTTTCCTTCTTGGACAGATCCTTTCCTGCATTCACAAAGCCCATACGGTATCCTTCCGTATAAGTATTCGCCATCAGATCGATCTTTTCCTGGGGCAGAGTTGCCAGAAATGCTGCCGTCCGTTCCTCATTCTCCGTCACATACTCCCCATACTGATATAGATACCGCAGATCGGTTAGATCAGCCTGCTTCATAAGCTCTATGGCGTAATTGCCCTCCGGATCCACCTGGGAACGTACTGCCTCTTCCTGTATGATCTCAGAATAATCGCTGACATACCAGTACAGGATCTGCTTTAATTCATCATAGGCCGGCCATTTTTGATTCTCCTGCCACTCATATTCAAATGCACTGTAGATCTCCACAAAAAGCTCCGCTCTGATCAACAGTTCCTCCATCTTCTGCTCTGTTACAGGGATGATCATACTGCGAACCTCTGCATAAAGTGCACACAAAAGCCTGCCGTACTCCTCTCCCAGAGTTTCAACAGCATAAACCGGATTGGCAAAGCTGGCAGCATAATTTTCCGGCAAAACATCTTCAAATAGCTTATAATTCCAGTCCCTTAATTCCTCCAAAGAAGCGCTCCCAAGTCCGCCTTCCTTTACAAATCTATGATAAGCATCCATCAGCTGCAGGAACTGCGCCATCTTCAGAAAGTATACTCTTACACGTTCATCTCCATAGCCTTCCTGTCTGATCTGTGCTACTTTTTCCATGGTCAGATCATATCTTTCCTGTAAAAACATCATTGTTTCTTCCATACTCTTGCCCTTTACCTTTAAATCTTACATATATGCTCCCGCATACAAAATACCACTGATCCCCAACAAAGCCAGTACATTCAGCACGCATCCCAATCTGCCAAAGAACAAAAACTGCTCCTTATCCTGCAGTGCCAAAATTCCCAGAATCAGTCCCACTATCGCAAATATCAATATCAATATCCCGCTAAACCCATAACTGATAGGCGTTTCACCGGCACTGTTATATGACAAATATAAAACCACCGCCATGGAAATAAGACTTAACAAACCAAATACGGTGGACATCACTGCTTTTTGGGAATGCTTTTTATTCGTAAATTTGTAACCTCTTCTTTGAGCCATCTTCCACCTCTTCATAGAAATCAGCAGACTCGCTCCCTCGGTAAAATGCTGTTTTCCTTCAGCATCTTACCGGGGGAGCGAGTCCCATTTTTAAAATATAATCGATGTTCTGTTTTTCAAGAGCTTTGAACCGCTGATAATCAGCAGGATACCGCTGGTAACTCCTACAGCAATTGTTACAATGCCCAGTGCAATATTCCATGCACCGGAACCACCCATGATCTTATATACTCTTTCACCCATACCAAGTCATCCTTTCACTCACAAACTATCATCCCGGTTGTCTTACAAGGAAAACCCTGTCAGTCAATTCTCTTATGCACCGTACTCTGCGTAATATGCATCAATGGCTGCCTTTAATTCATCATCGATCAGCACCTTGCCATTATATTCTTTATTGTAAAGATGCTCGATAACATCTGCCATACTTACAATCGCATTTGCTTCAAAACCGTATCTTTCCTTGATCTCTTCCAGCGCACTCTTTTCCCCGCCCTGACCTTTTTCCATACGATTTAAGGATACCATCAGACCTACGATCTCTACATTTGCCGCACCTCTTACCTTCGGAACGGTCTCTTCCATGGATTTACCGGAAGTGGTAACATCTTCGATCATAACCACTCTGTCACCATCTTTTAACTTACTTCCCAGGAAACTTCCCTTGTCTGCGCCATGATCCTTTTCTTCCTTACGGTCTGAGCAATAACGAATCTCCTTGCCATATAATTTGCTGTATGCAATAGCAGTTACTACACTGATGGGAATACCCTTATATGCCGGTCCGAATAATACATCGAAATCATCTCCGTATGTATTATGAATTGCCTTCGCATAATATTCTCCCAAGCCCATCAACTGACTGCCGGTTACATATCCGCCTGCATTCATAAAGAATGGGGACTTACGTCCGCTCTTTAAAGTAAACTCGCCAAATTTTAAAACCTGACAATCTACCATGAATTCTATGAACTCTTTCTTGTACTGTTCCATACCTCTAAAAACCTCCTATTTTCAGGAATTTTACACATTTATATTTGTTTTATTCTACCACAGATCCGTAGTTTAAGCAATTGGTAAATTTCCTTAGGTCAAAAACGAGAACAGCTCAACACTGTCCTCGTCTTTATCACAATCCTATTCTTTAAATTCCCAGCTCCACAAAGCAGTAATCATCATCCCAGGTCGCTTCCGGGTTCCGATTCCACACACAAGGCTCCTTGAAGAATTTATTGGGTCCTACGCTCAAACACTCGCCTTCTTTCAGGTGATGTGGTCCCAGCAGGTTTCTCAAGTTGTTGATCAGGGTCAGACGTACCTTTATCCTGCCCTGTACACCAAAGTCTTTCAAAGAAAGCTTATCGTTGGTAAGCATCCATTTCTCCACGCTGCCGATCTCTACCTTTACTGCATTAAATCCTTGTCTTTCAATCTGCAGCACCGGATTCTCTCCGGTAATGTCAAGCTCACCTTCCAGCACCATCTCTCCACTAAAGAACGGATAGCCCTGCTGTTCCATATGCTTCAGGTCGATGGCCTGCTTCGGTGCATCGATTTCAAAGCCTCCACAGTATCTAACCGCATCCCTCTCCAGTGGCGTCCACTGTCCCGGTGTTTTCACCGTAAAATCACCTACCAGATAAATAGCCTCAATCTCCATATCGTAAGCCAGTTTATTCTTCTCGCTTTCAAAAATGTATGATTTTCTCAGATTCTCATAGAATTCCTCAGACTGCACAAAATCACAATCAAAAGAAATGATATTCATGCCCTGCTGTACATACGCTGCAATATCAATCTTCTTAAAGCTCTTGTCCCTAAAATACCCTTCAATCTTCTGTTCTACAGTCTTTCCGTTGATCTTGATGGTGAACTTCTCCGGTGTTTCACAGGCCATATAAAGCTCTGTGGGTACAACATGCATCATCACATGGTAATCCTGATGAATCTGCACCTGTCTCTCCAGCTTATTGGCACGCTCGCAGATGTTTAATACATAGCCGTCCTTTTCCTGAAGCTGCCCGTCAAAATAGTAATCGCAGCGGTCCAGGGTCATGCTGTTGACTACTTTCTCTGCAAAAGCAAAGGTTCCAGAAGGCTGGATAAGGGTCTCGGGCTGTACCTCGCTTATGAGGTTACCCTCGCCAGCATTACAAGCTGCACTATCTTCCTCCACCACCATTAGGCTGCCCCAGGGCTCGAAGGTATGCCGTCCCGCGAACACATCCATTTCTCCGGTATAAATATCAATGGTCTTACCTACCACCTTGAAAGAAGCTGATTTCTCCTGTGCAGAAGTATTTACAAAATAATGTACTGTAAATCCATCAAAGAATCGTCTGGTATAGGTGATTTCCGGATGATCAATAATATCATTTGCCGGGAGTGCCTCTGCGGTAGTCAGCTTTCCGCCCTCCTCTGCAAACGCCTCTAAAAGCTCCTTGGTACGTGGCAGCAGTATCTCGCAACAAGGATCGATCACATAGGAATACTTCTGCTTTCCGATCACCAATTTACCGTCTTCCACTTTACCATGGCGCTCCAGCATAATTTCATCTCCCAGATGGAAGACGATATGATTCTGCTCCAATTCCCTGATTACGTTCAGGAATCTACTGTTTAATGCCTTCAGCGGTTCATTGTCCGTATCATTATACAGACTCCAGGCAGTGGTCTGAGGATGCAAAAGCAGTACATCTACCTTCTTTTCACCCTTCGCAAGAATCATGCCCTCTCTGGAGAGTGCATCCACCAATTTATCATATACCTTCCACCAGGGCTGCTGAATGTACATCGCCGGCGGATAGTCCCTCTTACGGATACCTCGGTTAGAATAGCCTTCCAAGTGAGGACAAAGCAGGTTAATACCATGAACCATCTGCCATTCATAGATGCCCTTCAATTCCGCAAAGCTTACATTGTGCCCACACAGTGCAAAAGTCTCAGACAATACACTATCCTGACCCATCTGCTCTGCCACTGAAGAAACCTGTAATGGTGTCAGACACTCCGTAATATTACGGCCCAGCCAGTCCATACCCGGAATATCCATATACTCATAATGAGGCATACAGGCACCATTCGTAACCAACTGACTTAACAAGCTTTCCTCGCATACCAAATGTCCGGTAAGCTTCATGCCCCACTCCTGACACTGGTCATAAATCTGCTTCATAAATGCCTCGGAAAAAAGCTCTGTTACCATCTTCCAAAACCGTACGCGAGTCTGCTTGTAATCACCTATCTCCAGGAACAATTCTTCCAAATGCTCATAGAGATCTTCCCCGTATCTTGCCTGATATTCTTCCTTAAACACAAAGCTCCAAGGAATCCC
>JAZUCP010000272.1:0-8433 GCA_045639165.1 Acetatifactor sp.
TTTCTAAAAGACCAGCGAATGGTATCTGCCTGATTGTATTTATTGGCCAGCTCTGTGAAATCCCTTCCGTCCACGGTGGCAAATTCATGTATATCATACATATCCTCTTCCACTTCTGCCTTCATGGAGTAGGAAAATTCCATGCGGGTTCCCTGACTGTCAATGGTATATGTCTTCATATGAATCTGATCTACGGTGATGGTTCTGGCTTCATCATCACTGATTTCAGGGTCCACACTGTCCACGATCTGCCGGTACACCATATTTGCCAGTACATACTCCCGGTACAATCCTGCGATTTCTTCCTGGGTGATCATTAATGCCGCCACTTCCGCTTCATTCAATGTAGTGAAATATTCTGCGGCAGCCGCCTGTATCTTGCTTTCCTCTTCTTCTGTCAGGACAAGTCCCTTGCTTTCTGCCATGAGCTCCATAGTTTTAATCTGGGCGATCTTGGCCAGAACCGTATCTTTTACATTTTCTTCCAGCGTCACCTCTCCCAGCGCCACATTCCAGATTTCTTCCCCATAGACAGCCTCATACTGATTTTGGATATTAGTCAGGTACACCATGTATTCCGGCACGGAACAGGAAGCAGTATTGATGCGAAACAATTCATTTTTAGCAAACCCGTTGAGTATTCCTGAAACCACCTCTTCCTCAGTTTCGCTGCAGGCCGTAATGCTGCACGCGGCCAACCAAAAGGCAGTCATAAGTATTGCTTTTTTCTTCCATGTATTACTTATTCTTTTCAATTTATCATTCCTTTATTTCTCTAAACTACAACTGTAATGGTACTTCCGCAGCCCTGCTTATCAATGAGGATCTGTTTGTGAATTCGTTCTCTCAACTCCGGAACATGGGATATGATACCAATGAGTCTGTCTGATTCTACCAGACTTAGCAAAGTTTCGCAAGCCTGATCTAAAGATTCACTGTCTAATGAGCCAAATCCTTCATCTATAAACAATGCTTCCACCTGAATTCCTCCATTCATAGCCTGAATCACATCGCTCAATCCCAACGCCAGGGACAGGGATGCCTTAAAGGATTCTCCTCCCGACAATGTTCTGACGGACCGATGCTTGCCGGTATAAAAATCCATTACCTGAATCTCCAGATTATCCTTGGTACGCCCATCTCCCACTTCCTGTGCACGATGCATTTCATAACGCCCGGAGGTCATCTTCTTAAACCTGATATTTGCTGCGGACAAAATCTCTTCAAAATATCCTGCCAGAACATACTGCTCAAAAACTAATCTTTTGGGATTGTTTCCCGATGCAATATTCTCCAATTCTTTAATATAACCATATTCCGAATTTAATATCTCCAGCTTTTGTCTTTTCCCGTGCAATTCTCTATAGGTTCGATCCAATTCATGAAGCAGCTGTTCTTCTTTTTTGACACTCTTTAAGGCTTTATCCTTTTCCAGACTCAAAAGACGAAGCTGCTCCTGCAATGGTTCCAAATCCAATACTTCCTCTCCGGATATATTGTTCTGCAGATGCTCCAGTAGTTTCTGATTAGCCTCCACCTGTTTCCGGTAGTCCTCCACCTCTTTGGTCAGCTTTTCTCTTTTTATCCTTGGCAAATGTGCCTGCTCATATTCTTCCCTGGAAGTAAAGCCATATTGCTTCAGGAGCTTTTGAAATTCTTCAAATGCATTTTCCAGCTCCCCTCTTTGACTCCCGATCATTTCCTGGATCTGCTTCAGGCGAGTCTGCTTTTCCTTAAATAGTACCTGCATTTTCTGGATTCTGACAATGCTTTGCCTAAAATCCCTGATGGACTCCTCTGCCCTTTTGCTCAGATAATTTTGCAGAAGACCATCCCCGTCCTGCTTCAATTCTTCTTCCAGAAAGGTTTCCAGTCCTTTCATCTTCTCTTCGGACCCAGCGATCTTTTCTCTCAAGTCCTTGATCCTGGTCTGGACAGCCACCACTTCCCCATAATATTTATTCACACTTTTTTCCAAGGCTTCCAGATCCAACTTCATTCGATCCAGATCTTCCTCTGACAAGACCCTCTCCCGGATAACTGCGGGGTTAGGATGCTCAAGGGAACCACATACCGGACAAGGCTGCCCCTTTACCAGCAAACCTGCAACCACACCAATGGCTTCCCTGCGCTTCGTTCTTACCCCTTCTTCATATTCCTGCTTTAAAAGAATACTTTTTTGCTCTTCTTCTAAAAAGCGTGTTTTTCGAATGCTTTCCTCGTTTTCTTTTTGGGCCAGCTCTTTCTTACAGCCCAGCAACAGCTTCTTCTCCTCTTCCAGTGCAAGATATTTTTGCAAAAATACTTCTATGGCCTGCTGCCTGTCAAAAAGCGGTAATCCACTTTCCAATTCCTGCTCCAGGAAACGAAGGTCTTTTGTTAATCCCTCTTCCTCCTTTTGACTGCTCTCCAGAATCTTTTTGGCATTTTGCAGCTTTACCTGGCCCGGCTCCACCCAGCCGGCATTGACTGCTTTGACACCCAGAAGCTCCTTTTCAGCAATTTCCTCTGCTCTGCCGGCTAAAATTTCTGCCTGTTGTCTGCAATTCATATATTCCCGGATTCGCTTATTCTCTTCCTGCATTTTCAGAAGTGCTTCCGTTTGCACAGCAAGCTCCTTCTCAATATCATGAAATCCTTCTTCCTTACATTTCAGATTCTTTTTGGAGCGAGCTTTTTGCTGCTCCAGATAGTTCTCCAAAGCCTCATAATTCCAGTTCTGAGCACCAATCAGTCCTTGGAACGTTTCCTTTGCTTCCAGCTCAATATCCGAACGATTCAGAGATTCCTCCAGAAGCTTCACAATCTCCTCCAACTTATGCTTCTGCTCCATAATATTTTGATACTGGGCTTTGGCCTTCTGTCCAAGCTGGTAGGTAAATCTCTCATAAATACCTGTGCCGAAGATCTCTCTGAAAATCCTGGTTTTATCCTTGGGTGGTGCCGTCAGCAGTCTTGCAAACTCTCCCTGTGCGATCATGGATAATTGCTTGAACTGGATATACTCCAAAGAAAGCAGCTCCCTGACATAGGCATTTACTTCCTTCACCCCTTCAATCACCTTATCCTCTTCCGCCCTTAATACTGCATTTTCCTTTTCTTTTGTCAAAACAGAAGTTCCTGCACTCCTTTTTTTCGGGCGCAGATACTCAGGATTCCTCTTGATATAATAACGCTTTCCTTTATGAACCATCTGCAGCTCTACATAAGTAGGGGTATCTGCATCTGCAAAATCACTCCTCACACTGTTTCTTTCCTTATCCCTTACTTCCCCGCTTAAAGCTCCGTACAAAGCATAGGTCAGTGCATCAAAAATAGTGGTCTTGCCTGCTCCGGTTGCACCGGTTATCAAGAACAAGCCCTGTCCCCCAAAGGTATGAAAATCAATCTCCGCCAGTCCCTTATAAGGCCCCCAGCCGCAAATGGTTAGTTTCTCCGGTTTCATATATCCTCTCCCGCTTCCTTCGCCGCCTCTTTCACAGTCTCTCTCTGGCGTTCGTCCAGCTCACTTCCCGTAAGCATCTCATAAAATTCGGCAAATAAATCCGCCGTGCTCTTCCGCTCTCCTGACAATTTACTTTCATAGGTTTCCTCAGAAACCATATAATTCTTCTCTAAAAGGATCTGTAGCACATTGGGATATACACTACGCAGTGTACCGATTGGATTGATCAGTTCCTCCCGATTGGTCAAGGTTGCCTGAATATAATCCTCCGGATTTACATCCTGATCGTGAACCACATCTGCTCTGATCAGCTCCGCCAATTCTCCTTTAATACACCGCATTTCCCGCAAGGGCTTAATTTCTTTTCGTTCAATCTGCATTCTACCCTTTTCCTGAAGTTCTACAATATTTACATATTTATGACTGCCTGCCTCTGAAAAAGAATATTTCATAGGTGCACCGGAATAGTAAATATTACCTCCGCCGATTCTCTGTGCCTTATGAATATGTCCCAATGCCACATAATCAAATCCGGCAAATACCCCTGCTGAAACATTGTCAATACCGCCCACATCAATGGCAGTTTCCGCTTCCGACAACTGGGGCTGCTCCCCGGATTCCCCTGTCACAAAATAATGGGTTACCAATACATACCGAACATCTTCCTCAAAGGTCAGCGCATCCTTTTCCAGAATCCGTTTTACGCCCTCTGCACAATTCTCAGCATCCACAACCGCCGGTTTTACAAAAGGCAGACATACAAAAACGACCTTACCATATGCATCCTCCAATTCCACCCGACGCAGCCTGTCCTCATAAACCCCGGAGATATAGATGCCCTGATTTTCTAAAATCTTACCTGCAAAGCCCACTCGCTCCGGTGAATCGTGATTGCCACTGATCATAATCACCGGGATTTTCTTCTGTGCCAGACGAGTCAGGAAATCATCCAAAAGCTCCACTGCCTCTGTGGCAGGAATGGATCTGTCATAAACATCCCCCGCAATCACCAAAGCATCCACCTTCTCTTCCACAGCAATGTCATAAATCTGCTTCAGCATGGCAGACTGATCCTCCCAAAGAGAGGTTTCAAATATTTTCTTTCCTATATGCAGATCACTGGTATGTAAAAATTTCAACTGTTTCTCCTTCTAAGCTCCGGCTATGCAGAACCTTCCCACAAAATATAAAACGGCGGTACAATATACTCATTATACCACCGTTTTGACTCTTTGGTCTACAAAGATTATTATTTAATTACATGAATCCATCCTTCAGGAGCTTCGATGCGTCCCATCTGGATACCGGTCAATGTTTCATACAGTTTCTTGGTTGTAGGTCCCATCTCAGCCATACCGCTTGGCAGACAGATTTCTGTGCCATGATCTACGATCTTTCCTACAGGAGAGATAACTGCTGCAGTACCGCAAAGACCACATTCTGCAAAATCCTTTACTTCATCTAAGAATACTTCTCTTTCTTCTACTTCCAGACCCAGATATTCTTTTGCAACATACAGTAAAGAACGACGGGTAATAGAAGGTAAAATACTGGATGATTTTGGAGTTACAACCTTTCCGTCCTTTGTTACGAAGAGGAAGTTTGCACCGCCGGTTTCTTCTACCTTGGTTCTTGTTCTTGCATCCAGATACATATTTTCATCATAACCCTGATGATGTGCATCTACGATGGCATGCAAACTCATTGCATAGTTCAGACCTGCCTTAATATGACCTGTACCGTTTGGCGCTGCTCGGTCAAAATCACTGACTCTGATCGTAAGAGGCTTTACTCCGCCCTTAAAATAAGGACCTACCGGTGTAGTTAAAATTCTGAACTGATATTCCTCAGCTGGCTTAACTCCGATAACAGGGTTGGAACCAAACATATATGGACGAATGTATAAAGTAGCACCGCTTCCATAAGGAGGAACAAACGCTTCATTGGCAGCTACTACTTTTTCTACTGCATCAATAAATCTTTCCTTAGGGAATACCGGCATCTCCAATCTTGCTGCAGATTCCATCATACGCTCTGCATTTAGGTCAGGGCGGAAGGTTACAATGTGACCATCTTCTGTGGTATATGCCTTCAAACCTTCAAATACGGTTTGTGCATACTGCAGTACACCTGCACATTCATTTAATACAACATTTGCATCTGTTGTGATGGTACCTTCGTCCCATGCTCCATTCTTAAAATTGGATACATATCTGTAATCTGTCTGTACATATCCGAATCCCAAATTACCCCAGTCGATATTCTTTTTCTCCATGACTCCTCACATTCCGCCGTATTCGCGGCACACATTTGTATTTTAAGAACGCTCCTGCATTCTAAATGTTCTTAAAGATTAATTATATACCATTCTCCACGAATGTCAAGTACTTTAGCACTTTATCGTGATTAAGTGTGCCTGCGTAATTTTTTTCTATTTTTATTTCGAACTTTCATTATAGATACGGATTGGATTTTTGTTTCCTTATATATTCTAGCAAGATGAGTCCAAATAAAGAGCCAATGCTTACAAATATAATAGCATACCATACCCCAGTGGAAGTATTATCTCCTGTCTTGGGAGACTCTGTCTTGGAAGGCTCTATCTCGGGAGGCTCCTGCACATTGATTGACGAGATAGATGTATAAACTGCTTCAATGGTAATATCCTCCGTCACAGTATCAATCACTTTATCCCAGCTACCTATGTAACCTTCTTTTTGGGGCACTTCAGGCATTGTAATCTTTTCTCCATGCACTACTTCTATTCGCTCGACAATTTTGCCGTCCGCTTTATAAGTTACAATGTATTTGTTAACAGTATATACAGCTGTAATTGTGGTAGCTTCTGTAATATTTTTACCGTCATTATTCCAATAAGGCGCAATTTTATCATGCCCTTCTTTGGCAGGTATTTGCTCTATTTCTGTCATATCAACATCCGCACCATAATCTACAAATGCTGTATCGACAATTTGACCATCAGCAACGAATGTGACCGCTATCTTATCACCCGCACCAATGGTAATAATAGTCGGAGCAGAAGGTTCATAATTGGTATTTGCTGCATATCGCACATAATATGTTCCGGAAGCAAAAGTCATATTCTCTGGCTCTGCAATCTGAATATATTCACCATTTTCCTCCTTGCTATATTCCATGGCTGTAGTAAGACCGCCGATTTTTCCATCCCTTTTACCTGAAATACTTTCATCTGTTACGATAAACTCAGCAAGAGCAGGCGCATTTTGTTGTGCCTTATTGATTATAAAATCACATGTTAGCCCCGAAGCAGGCAACTGATAGTTACTTGCTTTCTCACCGGAAATTCCTATGATTTTTGCCGTGTAAGCAGCATCTGAAGCATTTATTGCTCCACCACTGCAATCAAAATGAAGATTATCTCCTACTACAACACCATCCACAATAATTTCCGGAAATTTTTCTGTACCATCATAAGTAAATTCTCTATTCCCCCATGAAACACCAATTTCTTTCGTACGAATCGTAAAAGGTATTTCTTTTGACAATGCAGTGTAATTATCATTACCACTCACTGAAAATATTACATTGTAACTCCCTGCATCTTTTGGAGGATTCGAATTATCATAATCATTACCTGTGTACTTTACGCTCACTGTACCAAACTTTGCAAAAGAAGCCGGTACAGTGGGAACGCTATCATATATCCATCCTTGCATGGATGGTTCAGTCGTCCATTGATTTGTAGCCTTTATGATTTCAAATGTCTTGGTAATACCTACTCCACCAATCTCAATAGTTCCATTTGCAGTTCCTGCATTAATATTATTTTCATAGACAACATTTATATTTCCTAACCAATCAGTAGTGCGCTCTAGTACTAACGGAGTGATTTCAGAACCTGTATATGCATAAGTATCAGCGTCTGATTTCAAAGTTGCAGTCGCATTATGTCCGCAATCATTCGTACAACTTTCTGTAATGACTATTCCATTCTCCGAGTACACCAAATTATGCGCTCCCGCATTCGTAAGAGTTCCACAGAACGATTGAACTGGCGCAAATATAGTAGGTGAAGCATAATTACTGTCATTCAAATACCCTACACCGCAATGTAGAATTCCACCTGTAATAATAAGTGCATTCCCACGAAATGCATGACCGTAAGAATTCAAAATTTTATTTCCACCAATCAGAGTAGCTTCTCCTCCATTGATATATAGACTTCCTCCTGAGACCGCATCACTTCCGCCCCAATAATTCGATCCCCCAACCAATGTAATCTTTCCATTCCCGTCCAAATGGAGCACTGCCGTATCTACCATCGTGATGGCAGACCCACTTCCATCACTGGTTGCTTGCAAAACATTTTCTCCAACCAGGTTGACATACACACAATCACTCTTTATATTTAGCAAATCTGATGATCGTGTGAATCTCATATTTAACGACACAAAGGAAATATCATATGTATTTCCAATAATAGTAATCGTGTTTTGATTTGTTTCACCATATATGATATATCGACCCTGATAAGCAATTTCAGTACCATCTCCTACAGAATAACCATTATCAGTGATAACTATATTCCCCCTCGAGATATCCAATGCACGACCTACAATCATGTCAAGCGTAAAGTTATTTTGAATATAATAATCCTGAAGACTATTCCCATCCTCAAGTACTTTTCCATCAAAAATCAAGGCTTGATCTTCAACCGGCGTACCCGTTTTGTCCATGACGATTTGCTTAACATCCTCTATTCTATCAGTTGGCTCCACCTCTAAAGTAATACTGTTCTGATTATCATTCACAGTCAACTCAACTTGTATTTGCATGGCCCAAGCAGTTATTGGCATCAAAAACACAAGCAATGAAATGCCAAGAAAGCTATTCAATAACTTTTTTATTAATCTGTCATTTCCTTTTTCTTTATATCTGCTCATAAACACCCCAAAATAATATCTTTTTCTTCATAGATGAAAGAAGATGGCGATTTTTTCCTTTTG
>JAZUCP010000273.1:0-28831 GCA_045639165.1 Acetatifactor sp.
GAGCCAAAGACCTGGGCGGAAAAAAGAGCTGCCAAGAAACAGGCCAAGGCAGATAAGCAGACAGATGCTTCTAAAGAAAAAATTGCAGAGCTGGAAGACAGAGTGATGCGTCAGATGGCTGAGTTTGAAAACTTCCGTAAAAGAACGGAAAAGGAAAAACAGTCCATGTTCGAAACCGGTGCAAGAAGTGTGATCGAAAAGATCCTTCCGGTGGTTGACAACTTTGAAAGAGGCTTTGCAACAGTGGAGCCCGATGATCAGGAAGATGCTTTTGTGGGCGGTATGAGAATGGTCTACAAGCAGATGATGACAGAGCTTGAGAATATCGGAGTAAAGCCGATTGAAGCAGTGGGCAAGGAATTTGATCCCAACTTTCACAATGCAGTGATGCAGGTGGCAAGTGAAGAATTTGAAAGCGGTATCGTAGCACAGGAGTTTATCAAGGGTTACACCTATCGCGACAGTGTAGTACGTCACAGTATGGTGGCAGTTGCTGAATAAACTCGCAAAAAAGCTGGCGGCTACAAGCAATTTAACAATCAACAACGAAACAAAACAATCAGCAAGGAAACAATAACAATTTATCCATATCAGGAGGAAAAGAGAACAATGAGTAAAATTATCGGTATTGACTTAGGTACAACAAACAGTTGTGTAGCAGTTATGGAAGGTGGAAAGCCAACCGTTATCGCTAACGCAGAAGGAGCAAGAACTACACCATCCGTAGTTGCTTTTACAAAAACAGGCGAAAGACTGATCGGTGAACCTGCAAAGCGTCAGGCAGTAACCAACGCAGAAAAGACAATCGCATCTATTAAGAGAGACATGGGTACAGACAATGGCCGTACCATCGATGGCAAGAAATATTCTCCACAGCAGATCTCAGCTATGATCCTTCAGAAACTGAAAGCAGATGCAGAAAGCTATCTGGGCGAAAAGGTTACAGAAGCAGTTATCACTGTTCCTGCATACTTCAACGATGCTCAGCGTCAGGCAACCAAGGACGCAGGTAAGATCGCAGGTCTGGAAGTAAAGCGTATCATCAACGAGCCTACTGCAGCAGCACTTGCATACGGTCTTGACAATGAAAAAGAACAGAAGATTATGGTTTACGACCTTGGCGGCGGTACCTTCGACGTTTCCATCATCGAAATCGGTGACGGTGTTATCGAAGTATTGGCTACCAACGGTGATACCCGTCTTGGTGGTGATGACTTTGACAACAAGATCACACAGTGGATGATCTCTGAGTTCAAGAAGGCAGAAGGTGTAGACCTTTCTACAGATAAGATGGCTCTTCAGAGATTAAAAGAAGCTGCTGAAAAGGCTAAGAAAGAGCTTTCCAGCGCAATGACAACCAATATTAACCTTCCTTTCATCACTGCAACAGCAGAAGGTCCTAAGCACTTTGATGTAAACTTAACACGTGCTAAATTTGATGAATTAACACATGACTTAGTAGAAAGAACAGCGATCCCTGTTCAGAATGCAATGAGAGATGCAGGTATTACCAATGCAGACCTTGGTCAGGTACTTTTAGTTGGTGGTTCTACCCGTATTCCTGCAGTTCAGGATAAGGTAAGACAGTTAACCGGCAAGGAGCCAAGTAAGTCACTTAACCCTGATGAATGTGTAGCAATCGGTGCTTCCATCCAGGGCGGTAAGCTGGCAGGCGATGCAGGTGCAGGCGAAATCTTATTATTAGACGTAACTCCACTTTCCCTGTCTATCGAAACCATGGGCGGTGTGGCTACCAGATTGATCGAGAGAAATACAACCATCCCTACCAAGAAGAGCCAGATCTTCTCTACCGCAGCTGACAACCAGACCGCAGTAGACATCAACGTTGTACAGGGTGAAAGACAGTACGCAAGAGACAATAAGTCCCTCGGACAGTTCCGTCTGGATGGTATTCCGCCAGCACGCCGTGGTGTTCCTCAGATCGAAGTTACCTTCGATATCGATGCAAACGGTATTGTAAACGTATCTGCTAAGGATCTTGGAACCGGAAAAGAACAGCACATCACAATTACTGCAGGTTCTAACATGTCTGATGCAGATATCGAAAGAGCAGTAAAGGAAGCTGCTGAATTCGAAGCACAGGATAAGAAGAGAAAAGAAGCTGTAGAAGCAAGAAACGATGCAGACGCATTCGTATTCCAGACTGAAAAGGCTCTTGAAGAAGTAGGTGACAAGATTCCTGAAAGCGATAAGACTCAGGTTCAGGCAGATATGGAAGCTGTAAAGGCAATCCTTGACAGAACAGCTAACCAGGAAATGAGCGACAGCGATGTGGATGAATTAAAGGCTGCAAAAGAAAAGCTGATGAACAGTGCACAGAGCTTGTTTACCAAGATGTATGAATCTATGCAGGGTGCCCAGGGCGCAGGTCAGGCAGGTCCTGATATGAGCGGTGCATACCAGAGCCAGAGTGCTCCTGATGATGATATCATCGATGGAGATTTCAGAGAAGTTTAAGATATAGTTGACTTACGATATCAAACGGGATAAAATAATTTCGGTAAATTTCGTAAAAAAAATTACAAAGAAATGCGACGGCGGACGCAAGGTCTGCCACCGCATTTCTATATACGTTTAAGGAAAGTGTAATTAGAAAGGCTGATTCGTTATGGCTGAACAGAAAAGAGACTACTACGAGGTCCTTGGAGTAGAAAAAAATGCCGATGATGCGGCAATTAAAAAAGCATATCGTGGTCTGGCAAAGAAATATCATCCGGACGTGAATCCGGGAGATGCGGAAGCGGAAAAGAAATTTAAAGAAGCTTCTGAAGCATATGCAATTCTCAGTGATCCGGAGAAGAGAAAACAGTATGATCAGTTCGGTCATGCTGCCTTTGATGGAGGTGCCGGTGGTGGACCGGGCGGCTTTGATTTTAGCGGAGCTGATTTTGGTGACATATTTGGTGATATTTTTGGTGATTTCTTTGGCGGTGGCAGCAGACGTGCACAGAACAATGGACCTATGAAGGGCGCAAATCTGCGTACCAGTGTTCGTGTGACCTTTGAAGAGGCTGTATTTGGCTGTGAAAAAGAGATTGAATTGACCATAAAAGAAAACTGTAAGACCTGTAACGGTTCCGGCGCAAAGCCGGGAACTGCTCCCGAGACCTGTTCCAGATGTGGAGGAAAGGGCCAGGTGGTATTCACCCAGCAATCCTTCTTCGGTACTGTGCGTAATGTACAGGCATGTCCCGACTGTCAGGGAACCGGCAAGGTAATTAAGGAAAAATGTTCTGACTGTCGCGGAACCGGTTATGTACCTATGAGAAAACGCTACGCAGTGGAGATTCCGGCAGGTATTGACAATGGTCAGTGCAAGCGTATGCCGGGACTTGGTGAGCCGGGAACCAACGGTGGCCCAAGAGGCGATGTACTGGTGGAAGTGGTTGTAGGAAGACACCCTATCTTCCAGCGTCAGGATTACAATATTTTCTCTACCGTACCCATGTCCTTTGCAGTGGCAGCACTGGGCGGCGAGATTGTCATCGATACCGTTGACGGCAAGGTGATTTACGATGTAAAACCGGGTACCCAGACAGATACCAAGATCAGACTAAAGGGCAAGGGTGTACCTACCCTTCGCAACAAGGATGTTCGAGGCGATCATTATGTTACATTAGTGGTTCAGATCCCTGATAAATTGTCCACCGAGGCAAAGGAACTTTTGAAAAAGTTTGATGCAGAAAGCGGGGACAGCTTAAACGCAGCGAAAAAAGTAGATGCAGACGGGGATAAAGACTCCAAAGACAAGGATAAAAAGAAGAAATTCTGGAAGTAAAGTTTGAAACAGACTGTGGGATGCTGCAGTCTGTTTTTTGCAGAATTCCATCCTTGACACTCATATCCTCAACGGTTAAAATATAATTAACTATGCGATAAAATAAGAAGGAAAAATCGAAGATTTTTCCTGGGGAATAAATCCGGAGAATGAAAGGATAATCATTATGAAGTGGATTAAATTTAAGATCAAGACAATTACAGATGCAGAGGATATTATTATCAGCAGTTTATATGATATTGGACTGGAAGGCGCGCAGATTGAGGACAAGATTCCGCTGACAGCCATGGAGAAGGAGCAGATGTTCGTGGACATCTTGCCGGAAGGTCCGGAAGATGACGGGATTGCATATTTGAGCTTTTTTGTAGAAGAGAAAGAAGACGGCAGCCTGGAGGTGCAGGGAGAACCTGCTACGGTGGAAAGTATTATGGAGAGTGTGCAGGCAGAGCTGGATGATCTGCGTAATTTCATGGAGATCGGCGAAGGCACCATCACCATTGATGAGACAGAGGATATTGACTGGATCAACAACTGGAAGCAGTATTTCCACCAGTTTTATATCGATGATATTCTGATCATCCCTTCATGGGAAGATGTAAAGCCTGAGGACAGTGAAAAGATGGTTCTGCATATTGATCCCGGTACTGCTTTCGGAACAGGTATGCATGAGACTACACAGTTGTGCATCAGACAGTTGAGAAAGTATATTACACCGGAGACGGAGCTTCTGGATGTAGGTACCGGCAGTGGTATTCTGGCGATCCTTTCCCTTATGTTTGGGGCAAAGCACGCGGTAGGTACGGATCTGGATATTTGTGCATTATCTGCGGTTGAGGACAATTGTCAGGCCAATGGCATTGATCCGGCACAGTTTGAGATGATGATCGGCAATATTATTACGGATAAAGAGATTCAGGACAGAGTGGGGTATGAGTGCTACGACATTGTTGTTGCAAATATTCTGGCGGATGTTTTGGTACCACTGACACCGGTAATTGTGAATCAGATGAAGCCGGGTGCGGTATATATTACTTCCGGTATCATTGATGACAAGGAACAGACTGTGGTGGATGCAGTAAAGGCAGCAGGTCTGGAAGTGCTGGAGGTTACCTACCAGGGCGAGTGGGTAAGTGTTACCGCACGTAAGAACTAGGAGAAACGTAATGTATCAATTTTTTGTAGAACCTCATCAGATACAGGGCAATCGTATTGTGATTGAGGGAAATGATGTAAATCATATCAAAAATGTGCTTCGTATGAAACCGGGGGAAGAGCTTGCGGTTAGCAATGGTCTGGATGGGAAAGAATATCGTTGTGGTATTCTGGAGTTTGATGAGGACACTGTAATCTGTGAGCTGCGGTTTATAAAGGAAGATGGGGTGGAGCTGCCATCCCAGGTGTATCTGTTCCAGGGGCTTCCCAAGGCGGATAAAATGGAGATGATCATCCAGAAATGTGTGGAATTGGGCGTGCATGCGGTGATTCCGGTTGCCACCAAAAGATGTGTGGTAAAGCTGGATGATAAGAAGTCAAAATCCAAGATCCAGCGTTGGCAGGGAATTGCGGAGGCTGCTGCAAAGCAGAGCAAGCGTCGCATTGTGCCGGAAGTCATGGACGTGATGAGTTTGAAGCAGGCTTTGGGATATGTAAAGGATTTTGAAGTGAAGGTGATCCCCTATGAATTGGCGGAGGATATGACAAAGACAAAGGAGATCATTGAGGGATTGCAGCCGGGGCAGAAGATCGCTGTATTTATCGGGCCGGAGGGTGGCTTTGATGAATCCGAGATCAAAGAGGCTTTGGAGAATGGTACACAGCCTATTACGCTGGGGAAGAGAATCCTGCGTACGGAGACAGCGGGACTTGCGATAATGTCCTGGATCATGTACCGGTTGGAAAATTAATGCATATATTAATCATAAGTTGAATATATGGGTTAGAGCAATATGAGGAGAAACATGGAAGTTTATTTAGATAATTCGGCAACCACCAGGGTATTTCCCGAAGTTGCAGAGCTAATGACGAAGATTATGTGTGTAGATTACGGTAATCCTTCCAGCATGCACCGTAAGGGTGTGGAAGGGGAACAATATATCAGATATGCCAAGGAAACCCTTGCACGCATTTTAAAGGTTACGGAAAAAGAGATCTTTTTTACATCCGGCGGTACGGAAAGTGATAATATGGCTTTGATCGGATGTGCCCTGGCCAATATCAGGAGAGGAAAACACCTGATCACCACCCAGATCGAGCATCCGGCTGTTTTGCAGACCTGTGCCTATCTGGAAAGTCTGGGCTTTCGGATCACCTATCTTCCGGTGGATAAGCAGGGATGCATCCGTCTGGAGGATCTGCAGAAGGCCATGACCCCGGAGACCATTCTGGTTTCCATTATGCACACCAATAATGAGATCGGTTCGCTCCAGCCCATTGGAGAAGCGGGAGCACTGATCAAAAAAATCAACCCCCATACCCTGTTTCATGTGGATGCAGTACAGGGATTCGGAAAGGCAAGAATCTATCCGAAAAAACTGAATGTGGATCTTCTGTCCGTCAGTGGTCACAAGATTCATGGCCCCAAAGGTGTGGGACTTTTGTATATCGCAGACAAGGTAAAGATCCAGCCCATTGTCCATGGTGGGGGTCAGCAGAAAAATATCCGTTCCGGAACGGAGAATGTGCCGGGAATCGCCGGAATGGCGAAGGCAGCAGAGCTTTTGTATGAGCATCTGGAGGATGAGGTTGATAAATTATATTCCCTGAAGGAGTATTTTATTAAAGGATTGAAAAAACTGGAGGGCATTCAGATCAATGGAGTGCCGGCGGAGGCAGATGGGGTAAGAAAGACTGCTCCCCATGTTGTCAGTGTTTCCATTCAGGGTGTGAGAAGCGAAGTGGTGCTTCATGCATTGGAGGACAAGGGCATCTATGTATCCGCAGGAAGTGCCTGTGCATCCAATAAGCCCCAGACTTCTGCTACACTGAAAGCCATCGGTTTGCAAAAAGATTTGTGGGATTCCACCATACGATTCAGTTTTTCTGTCTATACTACAAAGGAAGAGATCGATTATACATTGCAGGTGATGTACGATTTGATTCCCCTGCTTCGTAGATATACACGTAAAAAATAGAAAGATACAAACAAAAAACAGAAAGGACAAAAGCAATGTTTACTGCATTTTTAATTAAGTATGCTGAGATCGGTATCAAGGGCAAAAACAGATATTTGTTCGAGGATGCCCTGGTACAGCAGATGAAGTACGCACTGAAAAAATGTGAGGGTCAGTTTAAAATCCACAAAACCCAGGGACGTATTTTTGTGGATGCTTTAACCGAGTTTGATTTTGATGAGGTTGTGGAGCATCTTCAGAGAGTATTTGGTATCTCCGGAATCTGTCCGGTGGTTTATGTGGAAGACGAGGGCTTCGAAAAGCTCTGCGATACCGTTATCAAATACATTGACGATGTGTATCCGGATAAGAATAAGACCTTTAAGGTGGTTTCTAGAAGAACCCGTAAGAATTATCCCAAGGAATCCATGCAGATCAATATGGATATGGGAGAGGCAATTTTGAATGCCTATCCGGAGATGAAGGTGGATGTGCACCATCCGGATATTATGTTAAATATTGAGGTCAGAGAAAAAATCTATATTTATTCAGAGATCATTCCCGGACCGGGCGGTATGCCTGTGGGAACCGGTGGAAAGGCAATGCTGCTTTTATCCGGCGGTATCGATTCCCCGGTGGCTGGATATATGATTGCAAAGCGGGGTGTGAAGCTGGATGCAGTTTATTTCCACGCACCACCATACACCTCTGATCGTGCAAAGCAGAAGGTAGTGGATCTGGCAAGACAGGTATCCAAATATACCGGCCCCATCTATCTGCACGTAATCAATTTTACGGATATTCAGCTTTATATTTATGAAAAATGTCCTCATGAGGAATTGACCATTATTATGCGTCGTTATATGATGCGAATTGCGGAAAGTATCGCAAAGGAAACAGAATGTCTTGGTTTGATCACCGGTGAAAGTATCGGTCAGGTGGCTTCCCAGACCATGGCCAGCCTGGTTGCAACCAATGAAGTGTGTGAATTGCCGGTATACAGACCGCTGATTGGCTTTGACAAGCAGGAGATCGTAGAGGTTTCTGAGAAAATCGGTACCTACGAAACTTCCATTCTTCCTTATGAAGACTGCTGTACCATTTTCGTGGCAAAACACCCGGTAACGAAGCCAAATCTGAAGGTGATTCGCAGACATGAACAGAATCTGGATGAGAAGATTGAGGAGCTGGTAAAAACCGCCCTTGAAACAGATGAAGTAATTATTGTAAGTGAATAAATTGAATGAATTTTCCAAAAAAGAGCAACAAAATAGCCATGCAGTGAAATGGCTGCATGGCTGTAATGATTAAATGATATAGGGTGCTAATGTTTTCAGAACTTCGTCGATATTATCTTCAGCATGGATGTTCAGAGAAATGGGCTTGGAAAGGTCCAGACTGAAAATTCCCATAATGGACTTAGCATCAATCACGTATCTTCCGGATACTAGATCAAAATCATTATCAAATTTGCAAATATCGTTAACGAAGGATTTAACCTTTTCAATGGAATTTAAAGAAATCTGTACAGTCTTCATTGCTAACCTCCTTAGACGTTTAATTCATTCAAGACCATATTAATATCCTGAGAGATAAAAGTCAAGGAGCAAAGAGCACAAAAAGAAAACAGATTATTTTGCAATATGTGGAGAAATATTAAAAATATATGATAAGAGGGAAAAAAATTGCACTACACAACCTTGGTTGTAAGGTGAATTCTTATGAATTGGATGTTATTCAGCAGAATCTTGCTGAGCAGGGGGGCATCATCGTTCCCTTTCAGGAAGAGGCTGATATCTATATAGTAAATACCTGTACCGTAACCAACATTGCGGACAGAAAGAGCCGCCAGATGCTGCACCGGGCGAAGGCCAAAAATCCCATGGCGGTAGTGGTGGCAGTGGGATGTTATGTACAGACCGGCAAGGAAGATGTGGTAATGGATGACTGCATTGATCTGGCTGTGGGAAACAACCGGAAAAAGGATCTGGTGCCCATTCTGGAAGAATATCTTTCCAGAAGTCAGGAGTTGCAAGTGGACAAGACCCTTGAGGATACCACCATCATCGATGTGAATCATACTTACGAGTACGAGGAAATGACGCTGAAAAAGACAGCGGAGCATACCAGAGCATATATAAAAATTCAGGATGGCTGTAACCAGTTTTGCAGCTATTGCATTATCCCCTATGCAAGGGGAAGGGTCAGAAGCAGAAGGCTGGAGGATATTCTGGCGGAGATACGGGGCATTGTGGCCAGTGGGTATCAGGAAGTGGTGCTGACAGGGATTCATATCAGCTCCTATGGAATTGATTTTGAAGAGGAAGCCTGGCAGCAGGGCAAGAGTGTGGAAAAACTGCAAAGGGAAGGCCGGCATGATTATTCCGGCAGCTCCAAGCTGATAGATCTGCTGGAAAAGGCTCACGAGATTGAAGGATTAAAACGAATCCGTATTGGTTCTTTAGAGCCCAGGATCGTGACAGAAGGGTTTACGAAACGACTGGCGGCGCTGGATAAGATCTGTCCTCATTTTCATCTGTCTCTGCAAAGTGGTAGCGATGCTACTTTAAAGAGAATGAACAGACATTATACTGCACAGGAGTATTTGGACAGTGTGGAGCTTCTTAGAAAATATTTTGTGGATCCGGCCATCACCACGGATGTGATCGTGGGATTTCCCCAGGAGACAGAAGAAGAGTTTCGGGAAACCTGCCACTTTTTAGAAAAGATTCGCTTCTTCGAGATGCACATTTTTAAATACTCCAAGCGGAAGGGAACCATTGCCGCTAAAATGTCGGGACAGGTACCGGATTCCATTAAGGCGGAGAGAAGTAATTTGCTTTTGAAGATGGAAGAGGAGCATTCCAAGGAGTTCAGAAGCCATTACCTGGGAAAGGAAGCGGAAGTTCTTTTTGAGGAAGGCAAGGAGATTAACGGCAGGATGTACCAGGTGGGACACACCAAAGATTATGTAAAAGTGGCACTGGAAACGGATCAGAACCTGGCAAATCAGATTCTGACTGTAAAAGTAGATGCATTTTTAAATAATGAAATACTGAATGGATTGAAATTTTCTGACAAATAGGGTAAGATTATAAGATAATAAGAATTCGAATCAGAAAATTTATATACACAAGGAAGGAGCAGTGCGTTATGCAGGATTTAGGAAACACACAATATTTTAGAGTACAGGCGGAACCGGAAAACGGCGTGAAGATCATACTGTCTACCGTCTATGAAGCACTGACCGAAAAAGGATATAATCCCGTAAACCAGATTGTTGGTTATATTATGAGTGGGGATCCAACTTATATTACCAGTCATAAGGGAGCCCGCAGCCTGATTATGAAGGTGGAGAGGGATGAGCTTGTGGAAGAGCTTTTAAAGGGCTACATCCGCACCAATAACTGGTAAGAAAGGATCGGGTGCAAGCTATGCGTATTATGGGATTGGATTTTGGCTCCAAGACTGTGGGTGTTGCCATCAGCGATCCGCTGCTGATTACTGCACAGGGGATTGAGATCATCCGAAGAAAAGAGGAAAACAAGCTCAGACAGACCCTGGCAAGGATCGAAGAGCTGATCGTGGAATACGAAGTGGAAGAGATTGTGCTGGGTATGCCCAAGAATATGAATGCAACAGAGGGTATCAGAGTAGAGCTTACCAATGAATTTAAGGAAAAGCTGGAACGAAGAACGGGACTTCCGGTAGCGCTGTGGGATGAGAGACTGACCACGGTGGCAGCGGATAAAGCAATGATGGAGGCGGGAATCCGCAGAGAAAAACGGAAAGATTATGTGGATATGATTGCAGCAACATTGATTCTGCAGGGATATCTGGATTATAAGAGAGGTTAAAATGAGTAAATTGGAAAAAATCACATTTCGCCCGGATGACGGTGAGGCAGTAGATTTTTATGTATTGGAACAGACAAGGATCGGTGGCTACAATTATATTTTGGTGACAGATGTGGAAGAAGGTGACGGGGATGCCCTGATCTTAAAGGATTTGTCCCAGGATGGAGAAGAAGAGGGTATCTATACCATTGTTTCTGACGACGATGAGCTGGAAGCTGTAGCCGGTGTGTTTGAAAGTATGCTGGACGATGTGGATTTGGAACGTGACTAACAGCAGGCGAATTGGAGGAGACTGAATTGGCAAATAAAAAAGCAAATATGACCGATTCCAAACTGAAAATAATTCCCTTGGGAGGTTTGGAACAGATTGGTATGAATATTACTGCCTTCGAATATGAGGACAGTATTATTGTGGTGGATTGCGGTCTAGCGTTTCCTGCAGATGATATGTTGGGAATCGATTTGGTTATCCCGGATATCAGTTATCTGAAGGACAATATTGAAAAGGTAAAGGCTTTTGTGATCACTCACGGACACGAGGATCACATTGGTGCATTGGCTTATGTTTTAAAGGAGATCAATGTACCAGTTTATGCAACTCGATTGACCATCGGTATTATTGAGAATAAATTAAAAGAGCACAATATGCTCAAAACCACCAAGAGGAAAGTAGTAAAATTCGGACAGTCCATCAATCTGGGACAGTTTAGGGTGGAATTTATAAAGACAAATCATAGTATTGTTGATGCAGCAGCACTGGCCATCTATTCACCGGCAGGTGTGGTGGTTCACACAGGTGACTTTAAAGTGGATTATACTCCGGTATTCGGTGATGCAATTGATCTGCCCCGGTTTGCAGAGCTGGGCAAAAAGGGCGTGCTTGCATTGATGTGTGATTCCACCAATGCGGAAAGACCGGGATACACTGCATCGGAAAGAACCGTGGGTAAAACCTTCGATACTTTGTTTGCGGAGCATAAAAATACCAGAATTTTTGTAGCTACCTTCGCATCCAATGTGGACAGAGTGCAGCAGATCATTAATTCTGCTTATAAATACGGAAGAAAAGTAGTGGTAGAAGGACGCAGTATGGTAAATATTATTGAGACCGCGTCCAATTTGGAGTGTCTGAACATTCCGGAAAATACTTTAATCGATATTGATCAGTTGAAAAATTACCCGGATGAACAGCAGGTGATCATTACCACCGGCAGCCAGGGAGAAAGTATGGCTGCATTGAGCCGCATGGCGAGCAATATGCATCGCAAGATTACCATCGGTCATGGAGACACAGTGATCTTTTCATCCAGCCCCATTCCAGGCAATGAAAAAGCTGTCACCAGAGTGATCAATGAGTTGCTTCGTAAGGGAGCGGAGGTAATCTTCCAGGATACTCATGTTTCAGGACATGCCTGCCAGGAAGAGATCAAATTGATCTATTCTCTGGTAAAACCCAAATATGCGATTCCGGTACATGGAGAATACAAGCATTTGAAAGCCCAGTCAAAGATCGCGGAGAGTCTGGGAATCCAAAAGGATCATATTTTTATCCTTTCATCAGGAGATGTACTGGCATTGGATGAAGAAAGTGCGGAAGTGGTGGATAAAGTTCAGGTAGGCGGAATTCTTGTGGATGGTCTGGGTGTAGGTGATGTAGGGAATGTGGTGCTTCGTGACAGACAGCATTTGGCAGAGGATGGAATTCTCATCGTAGTCATGTCCCTGGATCGTTATACAGGACAGCTTGCGGCCGGTCCGGATATTGTGTCCCGAGGCTTTGTATATGTGAGAGAGTCCGATGAACTGATGGAAGAGGCACACGAAGTGGTATATAATGCGGTGACGTCCTGCCTGGATCGGGGAATTACGGATTGGGGCAAATTAAAAGCCGTAACTAAGGATTCCTTAAGCGACTATGTGTGGAAGAAGAATAAGAGAAGACCTATGATTTTACCTATTATTATGGAGGTATAATGCGTGGAACATGCGTTGGATGCATATATTCAGGAGATTTTAAGCTCTCCGGAGTATGAGGAGTATGCTAGGATGCGGGATAAAGTAAAGCTTTATCCTGATTTAAAAGCACAGATAGATGAATTCAGAACCAGAAATTTTGAGTTACAGATCAGTAAGGATGCAGCATTTGAGAAGTTGGAGGAATTAGAAAGGGAATATGATGACTTTAGAGATATTCCCATGGTGGCTGAATTTTTGGCGGCGGAGCTGGCGTTTTGCAGAATGATGCAGCAGAATAACAATATCATTATGAACGCCATTGGTTTTGAATAGAAAAGAGGTAATTATGAAGATTACAGACGTAATAGGTGCAGTATGCGGTGCGGTTATTAAGATTGCATTTGCTATTGTGGCAGTAGTTGTATTGTATCGTGGTGCGATCAAGGCATTTGATTATGGATATCGTATTTTTGAAGAACCACCGGTATCTTCCGGAGAAGGATATACTATAACCGTAAATATAAAAGAAGATATGTCGGCCAAAGAATTGGGACAATTGCTGGCGGATAAGGGATTGATCAGAGATCCCCAGCTATTTATCTTCCAGTATATGTTCTCCGAGTTTAAAGAGGATCTTCTTCCCGGAGAGCATGATCTGAGCACAGCCATGCGTGTGGAAGAGATGATGGAAGAGATGACCAAAGAAAAAGTAACGGAAGCACAGCCCTAAAAAGCTGCAGGATAATCGTATGATAGTGGATGAAAGAATGGTTGCCTTTATTAATTCCTTTGATAAGGGCAATACCCCATTTTTAGATGATTTGGAAAAATATGCAAAGGAAACGGATGTGCCCATTATTCGAAAGGAAATGCAGAATTTTCTGCGTTTTCTTTTGCAGTTTACAAAGCCTCACAATATTCTGGAGGTGGGTACGGCCATTGGTTTTTCAGCCCTTTTAATGAGTGAATATGCGCCAAAGGACTGTAAGATCACAACCATTGAAAAATATGAAAAGAGAATTCCCATAGCCAGAGAGAATTTTAAAAAGGCAGGTAAGGAAGAACAGATCACTTTGTATGAAGGGGATGCGGCAGATGTTTTGAAAGAGCTGCAGGGCTCCTATGACCTGATCTTTATGGATGCTGCCAAAGGGCAGTATATTCATTTTATGCCGGATATTCTGAGACTTTTGACTCCCGGCGGACTTCTCATTTCGGATAATGTACTGCAGGATGGGGATATTATCGAGTCCAGATTTGCAGTGACCAGAAGAAACCGGACGATTCACAGCCGTATGCGGGAGTATTTGTTTGAATTAACACATCATCCCCTTTTGGAGACCTGCATATTGCCGGTAGGTGATGGAATCACCCTGAGTGTAAAGAAGGAGACAAACGAAGATGAAAAGAAGCAAGCCTGAGCTTTTAATCCCGGCAAGCAGCCTGGAAGTTTTAAAAACGGCGGTTATGTTTGGTGCAGATGCGGTCTATATCGGAGGAGAAGCCTTTGGTCTTCGTGCCAAGGCGAAGAATTTCTCTCCCCAGGAAATGGCGGAGGGTATTGCATTTGCTCATAAGCATGGTGTAAAGGTTTATGTAACAGCCAATATTTTGGCCCATAATAATGATTTGGAGGGTGCAGCTCTTTATTTTGAAGAACTGAAAAATATGCAACCGGAGAGCCCGGATGCGTTGATCATATCCGATCCCGGAATGTTTACCATTGCCAAGCAGGTGTGGCCGGAAGTGGAGATTCACATTTCTACCCAGGCCAATAATACCAATTACCAGACCTATCTGTTCTGGTGGAACATGGGGGCAAAGCGTGTGGTTTCGGCAAGAGAGCTTTCCCTGCAGGAGATTGCTCAGATTCGAGCGCATATACCTGAGGAAATGGAGATCGAAAGCTTTATTCACGGCGCTATGTGCATCTCCTATTCCGGAAGATGTCTGCTCAGCAATTATTTTACAGGAAGAGATGCCAACCAGGGAGCATGTACCCATCCCTGTCGTTGGAAGTACGCTGTAGTGGAAGAAAAGCGTCCCGGCGAGTATCTGCCCGTATATGAAAATGAACGAGGCACTTATATTTTTAATTCCAAGGATTTGTGCATGATCGAATATATTCCTGAAATTGTGGCAGCGGGAATTGACAGCTTAAAGATCGAAGGTCGTATGAAGACTGCGTTATATGTAGCCACTGTGGCACGTACCTACCGTAAAGCCATCGATGATTATTTTGAGTCAGAAGAAAAGTACAGAAACAATATGCCCTGGTATAAATCAGAAATTGCAAAATGTACCTACAGGCAGTTTACCACCGGTTTTTACTTTGGAAAGCCGGATGAAAATACACAGATTTATGACAGCAACACCTATGTGAACGAATATATTTACCTGGGTATTGTAGATAGAGTGGAAGAACGCCAGGTGAATGGAGAAAGTAAGCTGCTTGCTCATATTGAGCAGCGGAACAAATTCTCCGTAGGGGACGTGATCGAGATCATGAAGCCGGATGGTGAAAATGTGAAGGTAACTGTAGCCGCCATGTATAATGAGGATATGGAACCTGTGGAAAGCTGTCCACACTCAAAGCAGCAGATCTGGCTGGAATTGTCAGAGCAGCCGAAAAGCTATGATCTGCTTCGTGTAAAGTCATAATGTACTTTTGGATGAAAGGAAATGAAAAATGAGCGAACTGTTAAAAGTTGAAGAGTTGTTTGCTAGTAAAGTATTTACAGTTGGAAAAATGAAAGAAAGACTTCCCAAGGAAGTATTTAAGGAAGTGCAAAGAGTTCGTGAGCAGGGCGGAGAGCTGTCCTTGTCCACTGCGGATGTGGTTGCCAAGGCAATGAAGGATTGGGCTATTGAAAATGGTGCAACCCACTTTACCCATTGGTTCCAGCCTTTGACCGGTATTACCGCAGAAAAGCACGATGCCTTTGTGACACATCCGGACGAAACCGGCAGAATTATTCTAGAGTTTTCCGGAAAAGAGCTGATCAAGGGGGAACCGGACGCATCTTCCTTCCCTTCCGGTGGTTTGAGAGCAACCTTTGAGGCGAGAGGATATACCACATGGGATATTACTTCTCCTGCATTCTTAAAAGAAGATGCAACAGGTGTGATTCTTTGTATCCCTACAGCGTTCTGCTCCTATAAAGGAGAAGCCTTGGATACCAAAACACCTTTGCTGCGTTCTATGGAAGCCTTAAATGAACAGGCTCTTCGAATTGTAAGACTGTTTGGCAATACCAGTGCCAAGAAGGTAGTTCCCAGTGTGGGAGCGGAGCAGGAGTATTTCCTGGTTGACAGACAAAAATATCTGCAGAGAAAGGACCTGATCTTTGCAGGACGTACCCTGTTTGGTGCACCCGCACCCAAAGGACAGGAGATGGATGATCATTACTTTGGTACCATTCGGGAGCGAGTGGGTGCCTATATGAAGGATTTGAATGTAGAATTGTGGAAGCTTGGTGTTACCGCTAAGACCCAGCACAATGAAGCGGCTCCTGCACAGCATGAGCTGGCACCGATTTATGAAACTGCCAATATTGCAGTGGATCACAATCAGTTAGTGATGGAGACCATGAAAAAGGTGGCAGGTCGTCATGGGTTGACATGCCTGCTCCATGAGAAGCCCTTTGCAGGGGTGAATGGTTCCGGTAAGCATGATAACTGGTCCCTTTGTACGGATAATGGAGTGAATCTTCTGGATCCGGGTGAAACGCCCAATGAAAATATCCAGTTCTTATTTGTGCTGGCATGTATTATGAAAGCAGTGGATACCCACGCGGATCTTCTGCGTCAGAGTGCAGCCGATGTAGGAAATGATCACAGATTGGGTGCCAATGAAGCACCACCGGCTATTATTTCCATTTTCCTGGGTGAGCAGCTTGAGGATGTGGTAAGACAGTTGGTAGAAACCGGTGTGGCTAAGCACTGTGCGGAAGAAGAACTCTTCCAGACCGGTGTATCCACCCTTCCGGATTTCCAGAAGGACGCAACGGACAGAAACAGAACATCGCCTTTTGCCTTTACCGGTAATAAATTTGAGTTCCGTATGGTAGGCTCCTCGGATTCCGTAGGAAGTCCCAATACCACCTTGAATGCCATTGTGGCAGAAACCTTCTGCGAGGCGGCAGATATTCTGGAAAATGCTGAAAACTTTGAAATGGCAGTACATGACCTGTTAAAAGAATATATGGCAAAGCACCAGAGAATCATCTTTAATGGAAATGGTTACTCTGATGAATGGGTAAAGGAAGCGGATAGAAGAGGCCTGCCCAATATTCAGACCATGGTGGAAGCAGCAAGTGCGCTGACCACTGAAAAGGCAGTGAATTTGTTTGAAAAGTTCCATATTTTCACCCGTGCCGAGTTGGAGGCTAGAGAAGAAGTACAGTATGAAACCTATGCAAAGACCATCAATATCGAAGCACTTACCATGATCGATATGGCCAAGAAGCAGATCCTGCCGGCGGTGATGAAATACACCAAGAGCATGGCTGAAACAGTAAATGCAGTAACCCAGGCCGGTGCAGATGCAAGTGTACAAAAAGATATGCTTTGCGAAGTAAGTGCAAAGCTGGTAGAAACCAAGCGTGCTTTGGAAGCGCTGGAGAAAGACGCGATTAAAGCCATGGAAATTCTTCGCACCGAAAGCAAGCAAATGCTGACCAAAGAGCAGTGTAAGGAACTGGCTTTCTTCTATAAGGACAATGTAGTTCCCAAGATGAAAGCACTTCGCAAACCGGTGGATGAACTGGAAATGCTGGTTGCCAAGGATATGTGGCCCATGCCCTCCTATGGAGATCTGTTATTTGAAGTATAAAAGAAGTGATTTTGCCCGGGTTCGTCAAAAGACGAACCCGGATTTGACTCTATTGCATATATAAATAAAAATTTTTAAAAAATTTTAAAAAAGTACTTGCAAAATTGAAAGACATGGTGTATACTTCATCAAGTAGTCAACAAGACATAGCGCTATCGCCAAACGGTAAGGCAACGGACTCTGACTCCGTCATCTCAAGGTTCGAATCCTTGTAGCGCTGCTAGGAAACCTTCGAGGAGAAATCTTCGGAGGTTTTTTTGTTATGTTTGGAAAGAGATTTGTTTATCTGAAAAGTGGAGTTTTTTGTTTTCTCCGGAAAGGTAATTGCATTGGGGACAAAATTTTGATATGATAAAATGGGTTTATATATAAGGCATCCCTGTTACAATAAAGGAGATCAAATAATATGTTTTGTTTTGAAAGTAGAGTCAGATATAGTGAATGTGACGGTTCCAGGAAGCTGTCGCCGGAGGCCTTGCTGAATTATTTTCAGGATTGTTCCACCTTTCAATCCGAGATCCTGGGAGTTGGATTTGACTACTTGATCCCCAGGAATCTGGTATGGGTGCTTGCGTCATGGCAGATTGTGATACACCGGATGCCTGCTTTGATGGAGGAGATTGTAGTGGGAACGTTCCCTTATGATTTTAAAGGCTTTTTAGGTTCCCGTAATTTCTTTTTAAAGACAAAGGACGGGGAGATGCTGGCGGAAGCCAATTCCCTTTGGACCTTGTTAAATTTCGATACCATGAAGCCCGCAATGCCCCAAAAAGAGCATCTGGCGCCTTATGTGATAGAGCCAAAGCTGGATATGGAATATGCCTCCAGAAAGATCACAGTGGGGGATCATGGACGGACTAAAGAACCGGTTATAGTGAGAAAGCAGCATTTGGACAGTAATAATCATGTAAATAACGGGCAATACATTAATATTGCCAGTGATTATCTGCCGGAAGGCTTTGAGATTGGTCAGATTCGAGCAGAGTACAAAAAACAGGCACATTTGAACGATGTTTTTGTTCCTTATGTAATAGAGGAAGAAGATAAAGTAATCGTGTCCCTTCAGGACGAAGCGGGCGCAGTATATATGAATGCAGAATTTAGTGTGAGGAATTAGATAACAGGAGAATAATAAAATGATCAGGTTAGGTGAAAAACAAAAATTAGTAGTAGTGAAAAAAGTAGAATTTGGTGTATATCTGGCACAATCCCGGGAAACATCAGAGGACAGGATCTTGTTGCCGGTAAAACAGGTGCCGGAAGGAACCGGTGTGGGAAGTGAGATAGAGGTGTTTGTGTATCGTGATTCCAAGGACAGAATGATCGCCACCACCACCACGCCCAAGCTGATGATGGGGGATGTAGCAGAGCTTACAGTGCTGCAGGTAACCAAGATCGGTGCTTTTTTGGACTGGGGACTGGAAAAAGATCTTTTGCTTCCCTACAAGCAGCAGCTTTTCAGAGTGCAGCCCGGTGACAAGGTGCTGGTATCCCTTTATACGGATAAAAGCGGAAGACTTTGCGCGACCATGAACGTGTACCAGAATCTGCGTGCAGACAGCTCCTACAAGAAGGATGATCAGGTAAAGGGAAGAGTATATACTATCAGTGAGGAGTTCGGTGCTTTTGTGGCAGTGGATAATATTTATTCGGCTTTGATTCCCAAAAAGGAAATGTACGGACAGGTTCGTGCTGGAGAAGATATTACTGCCAGGGTGACGGAAGTAAAGCCGGATGGCAGATTGACCTTAAGTATCAGAGAAAAAGCTTATCTCCAGATTGAAAAGGATGCGGAAGAGATTCTCTCCATTATCGATAGCTATGACGGGGTACTTCCTTTCAATGATAAGGTATCTCCGGAAATCATTAAGCGGGAAACCGGTATGAGTAAAAACGAGTTCAAGCGTGCAGTGGGGAATCTGCTGAAGGCCGGAAAGATTGAAATTACAGAGAAGGTAATTCGTAGAAAATAAGAAAATTTGTTAAAATGCATAAGAAACTATTGCTTTTTTTGTCAATTTTTTGTACATTTATAGTAAATGATCTCATAAGAAGAAGGAGTTTGTACGAATGATATCCAATCAGATTTTACAGAATACGATAGACGGAATTAAGAGCATTGCAAGAGTGGATGTATGTGTTATGGATGTGGAAGGGAAAGTGGTTGTATATACGGCAGATATGCATCACCTGACCAAATCAGCGGGCGAGTTCGCCAGATCTGCGGCAGATTCCCAGGAAATACAAGGATATCAGTTTTTTAAAGTGTATGATGAACATCTTTTGGAATATGTGCTGGTAGTAGCAGGTGCAGGGGAAGATGTATACACCATTGGAAAAATGATTGTTTTTCAGTTGCAGAATCTCCTGACGGCTTATAAAGAGAGATTTGACAAGGATAATTTTATTAAGAACCTTTTGCTGGACAATCTGTTATTGATTGATATTTACAGCAGAGCGAAAAAACTTCATATTCAGACGGACGCTTCCAGAGTGGTTATGATCGTGGAAACCAAGAATATCAAGGACAGTAATGTTCTGGAAACCATTCGTAATTTCTGCGGAAGCAACAGCAAGGATTTTGTGACGGCAGTGGATGAAAGTAATGTGATTGTTGTAAAGGAACTGTCTGATTCTGATAATAGAAAAGAACTGGAGAAGAATGCCAAGGCTCTGATCGCCTATCTGCAGAAGGAGGGACTGAAAAAGGTCCGTCTTTCCTATGGTACGGTGGTTCGTGAAATCAAGGAAGTGAGCCGTTCTTATAAGGAAGCCAAGATGGCTCTGGATGTTGGCAAAATTTTCTTTGATGAGAGAGATATTATTGCATACAGTGAGTTGGGTATCGGCAGATTGATTTATCAGTTGCCCATTCCCCTGTGTAAAATGTTTATTCGCGAGATTTTCGACGGCAAAAGTCCCGATGATTTCGATGAAGAAACCCTTACTACCATTTATAAATTTTTTGAAAACAGCCTGAATGTTTCTGAAACCTCCAGACAGTTGTTTATTCATAGAAATACATTGGTATATCGTTTGGATAAATTACAGAAGAGTACGGGGTTGGATCTGAGAGTGTTCGAAGATGCCATTACCTTTAAAATTGCTTTAATGGTAGTAAAATATATGAAGTATATGGAAAGTATAGAGTATTAATTTAGGAGAAGTACATGTCGCGAAAAGAGAAAAAAGCCAGACAGGAAGCACAGATTGTGGAAGAACACGGTCTGATCTACTTGGATAATGTAAGCAAATCATATTCTACAGGCTCCCCGGCGATTAATGGGATCAGTCTGAGTATCAGAAAAGGCGAATTTGTATTTATTGTGGGTGATAGTGGTTGCGGAAAATCCACCCTGATCAAGTTGCTGCTTCGTGAGCTGACGGCAACCAATGGCAATGTTTATGTGGCGGGCAAGAATCTGTCCAGATTAAAACATCGAGAGATTCCAAAATACAGACGCAATATCGGTGTTGTTTTCCAGGATTTTAGATTGCTGGAGGATCGAAATGTATTTGATAATGTTGCCTTTGCACAAAGGATCATTGAAATACCCGGAAAGGAAATTCGCAGAAATGTGCCCAGGATACTGGCAACAGTAGGTTTGGCTGGCAAGTATAAAGCTAAGCCCAAGCAGCTTTCTGGCGGTGAACAGCAGAGAGTTGCACTGGCAAGAGCCTTGATCAATGAACCGTCAATTTTGCTGGCAGATGAACCTACGGGTAATCTGGACCCTAAAAACTCCTGGGAAATCATGAAATTGCTTGAGGAGATCAATGAAGCAGGCACTACAGTAGTGGTGGTAACTCATAGTAAGGATATCGTAAATGCCATGCAGAAGCGCGTTATCACTATGAGAAAGGGTGTTATTGTAAGTGATGAAGAGGAGGGAATGTATATAGATGAAGATTAGTACTTTTCTTTATACAATCAGACAGGGGTTTGTAAACCTGTTTAGAAATAAATGGTATTCCCTTGCTTCGGTGGCAACCATTGCAGCATGTCTGTTTTTGTTCAGTGTGTTCTATGCAATTGTGGCAAATTTCCAGCATATTGTAAAAAGTGTGCAGGAGGGTGTTTCCATTACCGTCTTTTTTGAAGAGGGACTGGCAGAAGAAGAAATGCACAAGATCGGCAAGCTGATTGAGGCAAGAGATGAAGTTTCGGCTGTGGAGTTTACCTCCGCGGATGAAGCATGGGCGGAATTCCAGGACGATTATTTTGGAGACCGAAAAGAAGAATTTCTGGAAGGATATCCTGAGAATCCTTTGGCAAACGATGCCAATTATGAAGTGTTTTTGAGTGATGTCTCCAAACAGGGAGATCTGATCACTTTTATTAAATCCATCAGAGGTGTGAGAGATATCAATGCCTCCGTCGTAACTGCGGATACCTTAAGCGGCATCAATCTTTTGATCAGCTATGTTTCCATTGCCATTATCGGTATCTTGCTGGCGGTATCCATCTTCCTGATCGGTAATACCGTAACCATCGGTATCTCCATCAGAAGCCAGGAAATCAACATTATGAAGTATGTAGGTGCTACGGACTTCTTTGTAAGAGCTCCTTTTATCATTGAAGGTATGATCATTGGAGTGCTGGGAGCGGCTGTTCCCCTGATTCTGGTTTATGAAGCCTATGATAAACTGATCAACTATGTAATGGATAAGTTCGCAGTGTTGGTGAGACTGCTTGATTTCTTAAGCGTGGAACAGATATTCACAGTTCTCACACCGGTATGTCTGTTGGTGGGAATTGGTATTGGTTTCATTGGAAGCTTTACTACCGTAAGAAAGCATTTACATGTATAAGAGGATAAGTCATAAAAGTGAAAAATCCATGATTTTTCACTTTTTATGGTTAAATGAATTTGAAAGGCAATAATTAGAATGATGAAAATAAAGAAAAAAGGGATTGTGATGGTGTTAATCCTAAGCATCTGCCTGGGCTTGGTATGTCCGTCCAGTGCTGAGGCCACGAGCCTGTCCGGCATCACATCCAGTACCATTCAAGGGATGCGTGACCAGATCAGCAATGCGGAGAAGGAAAGAAATGAACTGAAAAACTCCTTGTCCAATATTAAAAATCTGGTGAAAAAGCTGGAAAAGGAAAAGAAAAACCTGAATAATTATGTGGCCCAGTTGGACCGCAATCTGGAGGAGATCGAAGCCCGCATCGAGCAGTTGAATGAACAGATCATTGTAAAGGAATCTGAGATCGTAGAAACCCAGAAGCAGTTGGAAGAAGCATTGCTAAAAGAAGAAAGCCAGCATGATTCTATGGGAAAACACATAAGATTGATATACCAGAAGGGTGTTTCTCATTATTTTGAAGTATTGCTTCAGGCCAATAGTCTGGGCGACCTGTTAAACCGGATCACCTATGTAAGCTCACTGGCTGAGTATGATAAAACCATGTTGGATGATTTTATTGCTACCAGAGAATATGTTGAGCTGTGCAAAGAGCAGCTGGACGTGGAAAAGGCTCTTTTGGACGAAACCAAGGCCGGTGTGGAATCGGAGCAGCATACATTGGAGTTGCTGATAGAGGAAAAGGCTGCGGAAATCGCCCGTTATGAGAAGAATATCAGTACCCAGGAGCATGCTATCGATGAATATGAGGCGGAGTTGGAGGAGCAGACCCAGCTGATTGCACAGATCGAGGCGGCCATTATAGAGGAGCAGAAGCGTATTCTGGAAGAAAACGGTGTCATTTTGGAGTATGACGGAGGGGCATTTGTATTTCCTCTTGCGTCCTATACCCGAGTGTCCAGTGAGTATGGCTGGAGAATTCATCCGACCCTCAACACAAGGCAATTTCATAATGGTGTGGACTTTGCAGCACCTAAGGGAGTGGCAATCTATGCTGCTTATGACGGTGTGGTGGCAGCCGCAACCTATAGCTCCACCATGGGAAATTATGTCATGATCAATCATGGCGGAGGTCTCTATACCATTTATATGCATGCCTCCAAATTGCATGTATCCAAGGATGAAATTGTAGTCCGGGGAGAAAAGATTGCAGAGGTGGGAAGCACCGGACGCTCCACCGGCAATCATCTGCATTTTACAGTGCGTAAAAACGGAGAATATGTTTCCCCATGGGAATATATCTCCAAAAAATAGAATTGTGTCATAAAAAAAGGAAGTAGTCTTATGGAACCGAATCAAAGCATTGAAATCACAGAAAAAACCAGACCACGCAGAAAAAGGAGACGTGGATTTGGAGCAGGACTATTGTGCGGCATAGGTATTATGCTGGTGCTGACGGTGGTACTCACCTCAAGTCTGGGAATCTATCAATATATGAGGAGAAAACAGCAGCTTCAGTACACTGTGGAAACCATAGTGGACGTAACCACGCAGCAGAAGATGCTGACCATCGAACAGATCATAGATTTTTATTATTATAAGGACGATGTGGAGGCACAGGATCTGAAGGATGGTATTTATCGTGGGATGCTGGATGCCCTGGGAGATCCTTATTCCACTTATTATTCTGTGGAAGAGTTAAAGAGCTTGATGGAGCAGACGGAAGGTGTTTATTACGGAATTGGAGCCTATGTGGCGCTGGATACGGTATCCGGGCTTCCCAAGATTGCTTCTGCTATTCCGGGGACGCCTGCAGAGGCTGCAGATTTACGGCCGGATGATATTATTTATAAGGTAGATGGACAGGAAGTATACGGAATGGATCTGACGGCAGTAACGGGTCTGATCAAGGGGGAAGAAGGTACCACTGTGAATCTGACTATTATCCGAGAAGGAGAAAGCGATTATCTGTCCATTGATGTGGTTCGCAGGAAGGTGGAAACACCAACCATCGAATTTGAAATGTTTGAAGATGGTATGGCTTATATTCAGATCGTAGAGTTTAATGATACTACGGTGCCTCAGTTTGCAGATGCGCTTGCCACAGCCAAGGGTTCTGATATGCAGGGCCTGATCATTGATCTGAGAGCCAATCCGGGAGGAAATATGAATGCGGTGGTAGAGATCGCACAAATGCTCCTACCGGAAGGGCTGATCGTCTATACGGAAGATAAGTATGGCAACAGAGATGAATATAAATGTGATGGTCAGAAAGAGTTTGACTATCCGCTGGTGGTTTTGATCGACGGTAATTCGGCCAGTGCATCGGAGATTCTGGCAGGTTCCATTCAGGATTACGAAAAAGGAACTCTGGTGGGAACCACAACCTTCGGAAAAGGCATTGTACAGCAGGTGATCACGCTGGCAGATCAATCTGCAGTAAAGATAACTGTCAGCAGCTATTATACACCAAAGGGAAGAAATATTCATGGGGTGGGAATTGAACCCGATCTGGTGTGTGAGTTTGACGGCAATGCATATTATAACGAGGGGTATGATAATCAGTTGGAATATGCCAAGGAAGTATTGGCAGGTAAAATTGAGAAGGTAAAATAAAAACGGGGGAAATTATGGCAAAGTATGTAATGGCATTGGATAGCGGAACCACCAGCAACAGGTGTATTCTGTTCAATGAAAAGGGGGAAATGTGCAGTATCGCACAAAAGGAATTCAGACAGATCTTTCCCAAGCCCGGCTGGGTGGAGCATGATGCCAATGAAATTTGGTCCACACAGTTAGGTGTAGCGGTGGAAGCAATGCAGAAGATTGGTGTATCGGCGGAAGAAATAGCAGCCATTGGTATCACCAATCAGAGAGAAACCGCTATTGTATGGGATAAAAATACAGGGGAGCCGGTATATCATGCCATTGTATGGCAGTGCAGAAGAACCTCGGAATATTGCGACTCCTTGAAGGAAAAGGGGCTCACAGAGATGTTCAGACAAAAGACGGGTCTGGTGATTGATGCCTATTTTTCCGCAACCAAGATCAAATGGATACTGGACAATGTGCCGGGAGCCAGACAGAAAGCAGAGCAGGGAGAGCTGCTGTTTGGTACGGTAGAAACCTGGCTGATCTGGAAGATGACAAAAGGAGCAGTCCATGTGACAGATTACTCCAACGCCTCCAGAACCATGTTGTTTAATATTACTGAGTTAAAATGGGATGAAGAGATTCTGAAGGAATTAGATATTCCTTCGTCCATGCTTCCGGAGGTAAAGCCCTCCAGCTATGTATACGGAATGTCGGATGCTTCCTTTTTAGGAGCGCCCATCCCTTTGGCAGGTGCGGCGGGAGACCAGCAGGCAGCTTTATTTGGGCAGACCTGCTTTGCGCCGGGCGAAGCAAAGAATACATATGGAACAGGTTGTTTCCTGTTGATGAATACAGGGGAAAAGCCAGTATTTTCTGAAAATGGGCTGGTAACCACCATCGCCTGGGGAATTGACGGTAAAGTAAATTATGCACTGGAGGGATCTATCTTTGTAGCCGGTGCGGCAGTACAGTGGCTTCGAGATGAAATGCATTTGATCGATAGTGCAGAGGATTCCGAATATATGGCAAGTAAGGTAAAGGATACCAATGGCTGTTATGTGGTGCCTGCATTTACGGGTTTGGGTGCACCTCACTGGGATCAGTATGCCAGAGGTACCATCGTAGGCATTACCAGAGGCGTGAACAAATGTCACATTATCAGAGCTACATTGGAGTCTATAGCCTATCAGACAAATGATGTACTGCAGGCAATGGGGATGGATTCTGGTATAGAAATGAACTCCCTGAAGGTGGACGGGGGAGCCAGTGCCAATGACTTTCTGATGCAGGTACAGGCAGATATCATCGGTGCACCGGTAAACAAACCCTCCTGCGTGGAGACCACCGCCATGGGTGCTGCATATCTGGCAGGACTTGCAGTGGGTTACTGGGAGAGCAAGGACGAAGTGAAGAGAAACTGGGCTATCGCCAGAACCTATGAACCTGGAATCAGCGAAGAAGAACGTGCTAAGAAGGTAAAAGGTTGGAATAAAGCTGTAAAATATGCGTACGGCTGGGCCAAGGATGAGGAGTAATATCTCCATTTACATGTTTGGGTTCTATGTGAAGAACTTGATGTTGTCTGGGTACTATATGAAGAACTAGATGTTGTCTGGGCACTATATGAAGAAATGCTCTCATAAGACCCTGGTTTTCTTAGAATCCGGGGTATGGATGCCTATTATTGATGTAATAGATCCTTTTTTGGTTTTTTTTACCTTGATTCACATAAAAAGGGGATCTAAAATACCAATTTTTTTGTATATACCCAGCCGTGATGACTTTCCAGAGATGAAAAAACCTGATTCGCAGACAAAATGGAAAAATATATCCGGTGAGGAGTAAATTCATTTGCAAACATCTAATTACACTGAATGAAAGTGAGGAAGAGAAAGTATGGAACTTTCAGTAATGTCCCCTATATTGAAACAAATGAGTCTGGAGGAAGCGCTGGCCTATTTAAGCAGTCTTGGAGTGGACAGCCTGGAAATCGGTGCAGGCGGATATCCCGGGAAGGCACATCTTGACCCCAAGGAATATCTGAATAATCCGGAAAAGATCGAAGAGTTTAAAGCTCTGCTTAAAAAATATAATATGAAATTGTCCGCAGTGGCATGTCATGGAAATCCGGTACATCCCAATCAGGAACTGGCTAAAAAATTTCATGAAGAATTTGTGGATGCCATGAAGGTAGCAGTAGAGTTGGGAGTGGATACCGTTATCGGGTTCTCAGGATGCCCCGGTGATTGCGAAGCGTCTAAGAATCCTAACTGGGTAACCTGTTCATGGCCCTCAGAATATTTGGAAATCTTAGACTGGCAGTGGAATGAAGTGCTCATTCCCTACTGGAAGGGAATTGCAAAGCTGGCAGAAGAAATCGGTATTAAGAAAATTGCATTGGAAATGCACCCCGGTTTTTGCGTATATAACCCATCCAGCTTGTTAAAGCTTCGTGCAGCGGTAGGAGATATGATTGGTGCCAATCTGGATCCCAGCCATTTGTTCTGGCAGGGAATTGATCCCTGTGAAGCCATCAAGATGCTTAAAGGTGCTATTTACCACTTCCATGCAAAGGATACCAAGATCGATGAATCCAATACTTCTAAGATCGGTGTGCTTGATACCCAGAAATACGGTGATATCCTGAACCGTTCCTGGGTGTTCAGAACCGTAGGCTATGGTCATTCCAAATTAGAGTGGAATCATATGATCAGTACACTAAAGCTGGTTGGATATGACGGTGCGATCAGTATTGAGCATGAGGATGACTTGATGAGTCCCAAAGAGGGTCTGGAAAAAGCAGTTGCTTTTTTGAAGGATGTAATCATATATGAAAGTGGAGATTATCGTTTTGTATAATAAAAAGCAGGCTTTTCGGAGCCTGCTTTTCTAGCTCCTTTTTCTTGGAAAATTAGGAAAATCACTTGACAAAAGATAAAACAGATATTATGCTTATAACATACAAATCAAATTTCTGGTATTTCTTATTTTAAGTCAAATGGCATTTCTGCCGTTTAATCCCGGAATGAAAAGTAGATATACGGCAGAGGTCCCGCAAAAACATATATTTAAGATGGATTTATCGACCTCTGTTTATAATAGGAGGTTGAAGATGGGAAAAGTAAATGATGCTATGATAAATTATCTGAAGGATAAAGAACGATTTGCAGATTTTTTTAATGCGAATCTGTTCGAAGGAAGGAAAGTTGTTGTTCCGGAGCAGCTTGTTGATCGGTCGGAAACGTACATAGAAGAATATAAAGAAGAGAGCGTTGCCGGCATCGCTAAAAAAGTTAAAATAAAAGATTCAAGTACCACAAGGTATCGGGATATTAAAATGCAGCATCAAAGCGGGGGAATATTAAGGATTCTTGCACTTGAGGACCAGACGCATGTGGATTATACAATGCCATGGAGGCATATGAATTATGATTCTTTGGAGTATGGTAATCAATTGCGGGATATAAAGAGGAAGAATAAAGAAAGAGGTAAATTCTCAAGCGATGCAGAAAAATTATGTGGAATACGAAAAACGGATCGTATCATTCCCACCTATACGCTGTGTCTTTATCATGGAAAAGACTTATGGGATGGCCCCAGAAGCTTGAAAGATATGATGGATTTTGGGAATGATAGGGAAGAATGGGAAGAGATTTTTACGGACTATCATTTTCATTTGGTATGTATTAATGAGCAGGCGGATTTCGAGGAATATCACAGTTCGCTAAAGGAATTGTTTCAACTGCTTTCAATGAGGGAGGATAAGCAGGCATTGGCGCAGTTGGTAAGAAATAATCCTGTATACCAGAGTTTGGATGAAGAAACCGTTAAGGCTGCAAGTGTGTTATTGGGAGACAAGAGGTTGATG